>CABSEO010000179.1 GCA_902476665.1 uncultured Emergencia sp. | reverse complement strand
CGCCCGCCATCGAGCAGAGTTTTACACCTAATTGGGGATAAAACACTTCATCTCCCGTGGATTCAGGTCCTCCGTTATGAATTTCATGACAGTAACCCTTCCATTCTATGTAAGTGAATTTCTCTTCCCGGGAAAGTCTTTCAGCAAGATGCCTGCTTCCATCCGGTGAGCAGATTTTATCCGCATCTCCATGCATTAGGAGAAAAGGTTTCCCGTGAGCCTGACCATGATCGGGATGGGTTCCGGCATAAATCGCATTTCCGATATCAAAACCATCCACCGCACAGCGCAGTGAAATTCTGGAATGCACCAGCGGATCCGATGTATAAGGGCGTACATATTTCAAATTACCCAGTGCTTTTTCATCGATATGCTGACTGATGGTCATTTTCGGCGCAATCTTTGAAGCTGCCCTGACAACGGGCAGCAGCAGAGCAGGCACCTGCATCACAAGTTTAATCCACGGAGCAGAAATGATGTATTTAGAAATTCTGTCATTCTCATTTCCCCGACCCATATAGTCAAGACAAATATTCCCGCCCATACTATGACCATACAAAGTTACAGGAAGCCCCGGATAAAACTCTTCCGCTCTGCAAATCAGTGCATCGATATCTGCCAGAACTTGTTTTCTCGGTGCTGTATCCCCGCGAACACCTGGAGAAATACCATGTCCTCTCAGATCCATGGAAATAATCGCAATCCCTTTGTGATTGAGAGCTTCAGCCAATCTCTCATACCTGCCGGCATGTTCACCGATCCCATGAACCAGACACATTACATAAGATGCATTAGGACATGGAAAGTGATATCCCACAATCTTCTTATCCCGTTCAGGGAAAGCGAAGTTTTCAAACATGAAAATCAGCTCCTTTACAAAAAAATGCCAAAAAGCGACGAAAAAATGCCAAAATATTATATCACTATTGATTTTTCGACTATCGTCCTTTACATTAACAATACAGCAACGACAGCCATACACCTGCCTTTATCAAAAAAAGGAGGAAATCATATGATGCAGAATTATTGCTCCCTCTGCGGGAACATCTATCACAATACCGTATTTAAAGGCGGATACGTCTGCGAGGACTGTATCAGATACATAAAATGCAGTCAGAAGCTGTAAAAACTGATATCCCCGCAGATCTATGCCGACAATCTGCTGACACATAAGCTCATAAAGCGAAATATCATACCGGCAGGTGTATGCCGCACGCTGCGAAAAGGGGCTGTAAAATCAGTCCCTTTTACTTTTTTTGTTCTTTTTCGGATAATAGCGGCGCCCCCTGCTGCCTGCCGTCTTTTCCCGATTGAGCCGCTTCCGGGTCTTGGCCTTCATGACAGAATATCCAAATTTCCCCAAAGGATACCTTTTCAGACCGAAATATTCACCATGACTGTAAGCAAGGAGTCCTGCTTCATCCAGACAGATACGTCCTCTATTGTCAAAGAGTTCTTCGTCAGCATGAACAGCCACAATTTCTGCAACAAACATATCATGACTTCCGTATTCTCTAATCTCGCAAACCCGACACTCCAGATTAACCGGTGACTGTGTAATCATAAGACAGCAGACTTTTTCCGCTGGTTCAAAAGTCAACCCGGTGACTTTTGCCTTATCCACATCTCGTCCGGATTTGACCCCACAATAGTCTGTAGCCTTTGCCAGAGATTCCGTAGTCAGATTGATGACAAACTCTCCCTTCTGACTGATCAGCTGATGAGAATACCTGGATTTACGTACCGAAATATAGGTCATCGGCGGCTCTGAATTGACAATTCCCGTCCATGCGATAGTGATAATATTGGAGTTTTCCCCGCTACCGCAGGAAACCATGACTACAGGTACAGGATTCAGCATTGTTCCCGGTTTCAAAGTTACTTTTGCCATAATCAACCACCTGATTCCTTTCTCAGTTCATTCAACACCTCTTCAAAATAGGCAGGCAGCGGGCTGTTAAATTCCATATACTGCCCTGTGACCGGATGAACAAATCCCAAAACCTTTGCATGAAGCATCTGTCCCTGATCTTCATCTCTGAGCCTGATCCCACTCTGTTTTTTGGGCCCATACACCATATCCCCTACCAGGGGATGTCTGATATAAGCCATATGTACACGGATCTGATGAGTTCTTCCGGTCTCCAGTTCTGCCTCAATTCTGGTATATCTGCCGAAACGTTCCAGCACACGGTAATGAGTGACTGCCCTTCGTCCATGTACATCATCAGTTACTGCCTGACGCAGTCTGTTCTTTGGATCTCTGCCGATTGGCGCATCCACAGTTCCCTCGTCGTCCTTTATATTATCATATACCAGGGCTTCATATCGTCTGGTGATAGAATGCTCTGCCAGCTGAGCAGACAGTTTCTCATGTGCCGCATCATTTTTCGCGATCATAAGAAGACCGCTGGTTTCCTTATCGATACGGTGTACTATACCCGGTCTGATTACACCGTTAATGGACGACAGTCTGTCCCCACAGTGAAACATGATGGCATTGACCAGCGTTCCGCTGTAATTGCCGACTGCAGGATGAACCACCATACCCTTAGGCTTATTAACCACCAGCACATCCTGATCCTCATAAACGATATCCAGTGGGATTTCCTCCGCCTGTACATCCAGAGGCTCCGGCTCAGGCAGACTGAGACAAATCCTGTCTCCAGTCTCTGCTTTATATTTCTTTAGACGGCAGACTGTCCCGTTTACTGTAATTCTTTCTTTTTCAAAGAGCTTTTGAATAAAGCTTCTGGATGTATCCGCAAGTGCTTCAGAGAGCAGACGGTCAATCCGTGTTCCCGCCTGTTCAGGCCCCACATAAAACTCAAACTGTTCTTCTTTGTCATTCATGTTACTTCAGCCTATCTCCCAGTAAAATATAAATTACAAACAATGCACAGCCCACTGTTACACCGATATCCGCAAGATTAAACACCGGCGGAAAAATACTGAAATCCAGCATATCAGTCACCTGTCCAAAAAGAATGCGATCAATGAGATTTCCCACTCCTCCGGCCAGAATCAATGTCCATGCCGTATACAGGCTCCAGTGGGCATGTTTCATTCTAGACAGTACAATCAGTGCGGCAATCACGACAACTGCCGGCACCACGATCAGAAATAACCTCTGACCACTAAGCATACTGAAAGCCGCCCCCTGATTCTGAATATGTGTCAGACGGAAAAAATCTCCCAGAACAGAGACAGACTCCCCCACATGCAGATAAGTGCGTACAAGAAACTTAGTCAGCTGATCTGCTGCAATAAACAAAAGAGCAAATATATAATATCTCATATAAACTACGGGGCAACCCAGTGCCCCGCCTCCAATTCCTTCTTCTTGCTATTTTACAATCCTGGTCTTTGAAAGATCGTCTATCACCATAGTTTTTCCAAGATCACCTGAATTCTTGATGCCAAAATTCTCCATTAACATATCATCAAGCGATCTGTCACTGACAATCATTGTATCGTCCAAATCTTTCTTCTCAGCTGATGACATACTCCCAGAAAAAGATTTTGCCGAATGAGGTGCAGTCTTTCCTGCAGACTCTGAACTTTGTCTGTACGTATGCATTTCCTGCTTTTTCGTACCGGACTTTTCATCCTCATGCCCATCCAGAGATGCCGGCATAAACTCTCTTTCCAGATCTGCAAAAAGTTCCTCGCTGGAGCCTTCAATCTGACTCAACTGATCTTCCAGAAGCTGTCTGTATCGTTCTCTGAATTTAGCTACTTTAAACTTCAGCTTTTCACCTTCTTCAGTCAGTTTTGAAACGGATTCTCTCGCGTCCCTCTGAATTGAATCAGCCTCTGCCTGCGCATTATGAATGATAATCTCTGCCCGCTTTTCTGCACTTTCGGAAATATCATTCATCAGCTTTTTCGCTGATTCCAGTGTATTAAGTACAGATGCCTCAGATCTTTTATACTGGTTCAGATCCTGCTGCAGATTCTTCACCGTATTTTTCAGATTGTCATTCTCGGCAAGAAGGTTCTGCAAATCTACTATAATAATATCCAGAAATTCATCTACTTCTTCTACATTATAGCCTCTCATAGACTTGGAAAACTCTTTGCTTTCGATCTCAAATGGAGTAATCATAGTTCTACCTCCTACCGTTATAAAACAAGCAGCACGATTCTAATCAGCACATTGGATACAATCTCAATGAGAAAAAAAGCCACCAATACCGATAAATCCAGCATACCTGTGTTAATGTTCAGTCTCCTAAGAAGATTTCTGCATGGGTTCACAATAGGTTCTGTCAGTCTGAGCAAAATCCCGTAAATCCTTCCTAAAGAGGAGTATGGATTCTGGGCGAACCAGCTCAGGATTGCCCGCAGCACCAGAAGCATGGTAAGCACCTGAGCAAACCAGTAAATGGCTCTAATCAATACTATTGTCAATGGTCATTACCTCCATGGACTTTTTTCTTCCGCTGCAAAATCAAAGGAGGTTCTTTCTTCCTGACTTGCTGAAATGCCTACATTTTCCGGTGCAAAGATAAAGATATTGTTAGCCACTTTCTGCACATTTCCATTCAGCGCATAGGTCGCTCCACTCATGAAGTCAAAAATCTTTCTTGCCACTTCAGTTTCCAGTTTTTCCAGATTGATGATGATCGGTCTTCTGCCTTTCAGGCTGTCTACCAGTTTAGGGCATTCTTCAAAAGCTTTCGGCTCAATAAGAACCAGCTTGAAAGCGCTGGTACCTGCTACAGAATATCTCTTTTCAGGTGCTTTGGAACTGATTACCGGTTTCTTCTCAGGAGCTTCGCTGAAAGACCTTCTAGGTTCCTTTGCGATCTTTTCCTTTGCTGCATTCACCTCTTCTTCAGTGATCATTTCATCTTCATCTAATTCCTCAATTCCAATTACTTTTTTAATTGAATCTGCAAAACTCATCTTTATTGTCCTCCTAATTGATTACTTTTCTTCGCTGCGATAATCACGATAGCCAAATATTGCAGTACCTACTCTGATCAGGTTGGAACCTTCTTCAATTGCAACCTCAAAATCATTGGTCATACCCATAGACAGATACTGAAAATCCACTCGTTCCATGTCCAGCGCCGCATACTTGTCATAAATTTTCTTCACTTCTGCGAAATACTCTCTTGCATCATTGGGATCTTCTTCAAAAGGTGCAATACACATCAGACCTTTAGTCCTGATATGTGGGCATTCACGAGAAATATCCGCAATTAGCTGATCGGTCTCCTCTGTGGAAATACCAAATTTAGACTCTTCTTCTGCCGAATTCACCTGAA
>CABSEO010000178.1 GCA_902476665.1 uncultured Emergencia sp. | reverse complement strand
TCCATATTTCTTGCCATGAAGCTGGGGCAGACTGATATCATGGGCCCTATTGCCGTGGCAGCCTATTCCTATATGTCTCTGGTACCTATTATCCAGCCTCCGATCATGCGGGCACTGACCACCAGAGAGGAACGTGAAATTAAAATGGAACAGCTTCGGCCTGTTTCCAAGCGGGAACGAATTCTGTTTCCTGTGGTTGTCACCATTGTAGTCTGCGGTCTTCTGCCATCTACAACACCTCTTGTGGGAATGCTGATGCTGGGAAATCTGTTCAGAGAGAGTGGTGTGGTTCGTCAGCTGACGGAAACAGCTTCCAATGCACTGATGTATATTGTTGTTATTCTGCTGGGAACTTCTGTGGGAGCTACTACCAGTGCAGAGGCCTTTCTGAACTGGAGCACAGTGAAGATTGTGGCAATCGGCCTGGCGGCATTCTGCTTCGGTACTGCTGCAGGCGTGCTGTTCGGCAAGCTGATGTGTAAACTCTCCGGAGGAAAGATCAATCCTCTGATCGGTTCTGCAGGGGTGTCTGCCGTACCTATGGCAGCCCGCGTATCACAGAAAGTCGGTGCTGAGGCAGATCCTGTCAATTTCCTGCTGATGCACGCTATGGGGCCTAATGTAGCAGGCGTGATTGGAACTGCGGTGGTGGCAGGCGTGTTTATGGCCATTTTCGGAGTATAGCCTTAAGTTAAAGGAGAAATATAAATGACTGAAAAAAGAGTAAAAATCACAGAAACAGTGCTTAGAGACGGACATCAGTCTCTGATTGCCACCAGAATGAAGACAGAGGACATGATTCCTATTCTGGAAAAAATGGATTCGGTCGGCTATCATTCTATTGAATGCTGGGGCGGCGCAACCTTTGACGCGTCACTGCGATTTTTAAATGAGGATCCGTGGCAGAGGCTCAGGACTCTGCGAAAGAGAATCAGAAATACAAAACTGCAGATGCTTCTGAGGGGGCAAAACTTACTGGGCTATCGGCATTATGCTGATGATGTGGTAGAATATTTTGTTCAGAAATCTGTGGCAAACGGAATTGATATTCTGCGAATCTTTGATGCCTTCAACGATTTGCGTAATGTGGAGACTGCAGTAAAGGCAGCTCGAAAGGAAGGCGCCCATGTGCAGCTTGCCATGTCATATACCACCGGCAGTGCTTATACGATAGATTACTGGAAATCTCTTGCCTGCGACATGGAAAGTCTGGGTGCAGATTCTATCTGTATTAAAGACATGGCCGGGATTCTAACGCCGGATATGGCAGACAGGCTGGTCAGGGAACTGAAAAGCTGCATCAGAATTCCGCTGCAGCTGCACAGTCACTGCACCAGTGGTATCGCCCCTGTTACCTATATGAAAGGTGTTGAGGCAGGATGTGATGTTATTGATACAGCGATTTCTCCTTTTGCAATGGGAACCAGTCAGCCGGCAACTGAGGTGATGGCAGCGGCTCTTGGGGGGACAGCGTACGATACAGGTCTTGATATGAGTCTGCTGGCTGAAATTGCAGATCATTTCAGACCCATCAGAGATGAAGCCATTGCAAGCGGGCTGCTGAATCCTAAAATGCTGACAGTGGATGTGAAAACCCTGCTGTATCAGGTGCCTGGAGGTATGCTTTCCAACCTGATGTCTCAGCTGAAAGAACAAGGAGCAGAAAACAGATTTTATGAGGTGCTGGAAGAAATTCCAAAGGTTCGTGCAGATCTGGGAGAACCTCCGCTGGTGACACCGTCATCTCAGATAGTAGGGACGCAGGCAGTACTCAATGTGCTGACCGGTCAGCGCTACAAGATTATGTCCAAGGAAACCCGGGCAATTCTTCACGGAGATTATGGAAAGACGGTGAAGCCTTTTAACCCTGAAGTGCAGAAGATGGCCATCGGTGATGAGGAGCCGATTACCTGCAGGCCGGCAGATTTGCTGAAGCCTGAGCTTGAAAAACTGGAAGGGGAGATGGAAACTTTTAAAACGCAGGATGAAGATGTGCTCTCTTATGCGCTGTTTCCAAAAGTTGCCACGGAGTTTTTCAAGTATAGAGATGCGAGAGAAAATAAAATAGATCCGATGCAGTACGACCTTGCCAACAAGGCGTATCCGGTATAGAAAAGTGAGGTAGATTCATATGTTTATGGCAAAAGAAAATGGAAGGACAGCCATCGGCGCTCCCGATAAGCTCTTTGGAGTTTCTTCCAAAGCAAAAGAGAGAATTGCCCAAAAGGGTAAAGACCAGGTCATTGACTCCACCATTGGTGTGCTGCTTGATGATGACGGAAAGCTGGTGGTTTTGGAATCTGTCATGGAGTGTATCCGCAGACTGAAGCCGGAGGATTATGCGGCATATGCGCCCATTTTAGGATTGCCGGCTTATCGTGAGGCAGTAAAAAAAGCAGTATTTATGGATGAAATCCCAGAAGGCATTTTTGTAGAAAGCTGTTACACACCGGGTGGTACCGGGGCTGTCAGAAATGCTATATCCGGATATACTGAGCCGGGTGATCAGATTCTGGTCAGCGACTGGCACTGGAATCCGTATCAGCTGATCGCTTCTGAGATTGGACGGAAAGTGACCACCTATCCTCTCTTTGGAAAGGATAATGCCTTCGATGGCGAGGCTTTTGAGAAAGCACTGGGAGATATTCTGAAGGAACAGGAACAGACCCTGGTGATTATCAATACGCCTGCCCATAATCCTACCGGCTATACCTTTACTGACGAAGACTGGGATAAAGTTCTTGAGATAACCGGACGGTTTTCAGATAAGAAAATCGCCTTGCTGGCAGATATTGCGTATCTGGATTTTTCGGGAGATGCGGTCAGCTACAGAACCTTCCTGAAAAAGCTTGCAAAAACGGCGACACATGTGCTGCCTCTGATTGCTTTCAGTGCATCAAAAGGTTATACGATGTACGGAATGCGCTGCGGAGCAATCCTGTGTATGGCTAAAAGTCCGGAAGTCGCCAGGGAATTTCTTGATGTAATGAGTGTGGAGTCCAGAGCCTCCTGGTCCAACGGAAACAGAGCAGCCATGCAGGTGCTGGCGGATATCTTGTCTGATGAAGACTGTCTGGCAAAGGTGAAAGCTGAGCGGGAACACTATCTTGAGATACTGCGCCGCAGAGGAGCGGCTTTCATGGAGGAAGCTGACAAAGCAGGACTTTCTGTGTGCCCTTATGACAGCGGATTTTTCATTACGATTCCTTGTGAGAATCCTGAGGCGGCGGGACAGAGACTGCAGGATATGGATATTTTTGTGATTCCTATGGGAAGAGGACTACGTGTTTCCGTAGCTTCAAATACGGAAGCAGAATGCAGAGCTATGCCTGCCAGAATCAAAGAAGCAATTCAAAACGCATAAAGCTTGTGATCATACGTGACAAAGCCCGAAAGTCTCCGACTTTTGGGTTTTGTTTTGCAAAAAGCTGTGGTATAGTAGTATTGAAAAAAATGAAGGCAGGTTACGGATGAAAAACTTAGATGAAATTGATATAAAGATTCTGAACAAGCTGAAGACAAATGCCCGTACTCCACTTAAAGAGCTTTCTGCAGAGGTTTATCTGACGACACCTGCAGTGTCTGCACGTATAGAAAAACTGGAGAAGGAAGGCTATATCAAGGGATATCACGCAGATTTGAATCTTGAGAAACTTGGCTACGGGATCAAGGCGTTCATTCTGATCACTGTGGAGCCTGAGGATAGCAAAAAATTCTATGAATTCATAAGAAAACAGGAATCTGTGTTGGAGTGTAATCATATTACTGGACCTTATTCCATGATTCTTAAAGTAGTCTTTTCATCAACAGGACTTCTGGATGAGTTTCTCGGAAAACTGCAGGTCTTCGGCAAGACGGAGACGCAGGTAGTGTTTTCTACGGTGCTGGAGAGGCACTGATAATACGGTGGAATACTAAAATATGGGATATTGAAAATTTGACAGAATCAGAAAGGCTGCGGCAGCGGCTTTTCTGATTTTGTCATGTCTGAAACCAATGATGTTCAGGAGTTTTTTGAAGACTATCTGAGTTTTTGATTTTCCAGAATCATAATGCCTTTATCTGTCAGAGAAAGGCCATATTTTCCATGAGTAGAAGAAACCAGCCCTGCATCAGATAACTCTGTCAGTCTTTTTCGAATCTTGTATTCTGACAGATCAATACCGTTATCTCTCAGAAACCAGTAGATTCTGTTTCTTCCGGCAATTTCATTTCGCTGATTGATTTCGTGTATTGCAGCCAGAATCGTCAGAGAAATATGATCTGCGCAGGCGTAAGGGTCCCAGATACTGGATTCATCAAAAGACGGGGAACCGTTGTAAGGAAGATCATGTGTAGTTATGATGTCTTTTTCGCTGATAGTGAGAGCCAGCTTCATGACATTCAGCAGCTCTCTGACATTTCCTGGCCAATCTCTTCGCATCAGAGTCTCCATGGCTGAAGTGCTGATTTCCTTGTAACTTTTAAATCTGGTACTCAGCCAGTGATCAATAAGAATAGGAATATCTTCTTTTCGTTCTGCCAAAGGGGGAAGACAGAGATAGCTTTCTTTCAGACAGTAATAAAGATCTTTTCTAAACAGATTATCTCTGATCATCTGCTGCAGATCACGGCTGGTTGCGGCAATGATGCGGATATCCACCGGAATGATCCGGCTGCCGCCGACCTTTATGATTTCTTTTTCCTGCAGAACGTGAAGTAATTTTGCCTGCATTTTCAGAGACATATCTCCGATTTCATCCAGGAAAACTGTACCGCCTTCTGCTTGCTGAAACAGACCTGTCCTGCTTTCTTTGCGGTTGCCGTCAGAAGTTTCACCTGCACAGCCAAAAAGCTCGGATTCAATGATATCATCAGGAAAGGCAGAAAAGCTGATGGTTACAAAAGGTTGGCTTTTTCGTCCAGAAGCATTGTGAATTGCACTGGCAAGAAGTTTTTTTCCCGTACCGTTTTCTCCTTCAATAAGGACCGTCAGATCTGTTTTTGCAATCTTTTCTGCAGAATTTTTTATCCTGATCATTGAAGGATGTCTTCCGATGATATCATCAAAATGATATTTGGCATAATACCCTTTTCCTAACAATGCAGTTCGGACTGTTTCTGTCATCTCACCTCTTGCTTCTGCCATATCTGCAAGTCGACGTGCAAAGGAGAACAGTTTCTTTTGACAGAGTTGCGCGTAATGTTGAATATTCTGTTCCAGAACATGAAAATGGGTCATGATTCGAATTACCGTTCCAAAGTCAAAGAGAGGAACTCCCATGATGTAAACTTTGTCTATACCGG
>CABSEO010000177.1 GCA_902476665.1 uncultured Emergencia sp. | reverse complement strand
TTTCCCTGCAGCAAAAGGTTACTGGCAGCAGCCTACCAATATCAACAACGTAGAAACTTACGCCAACGTATCATGGATTATCAACAATGGAGGAGCTGCTTTCGGCGCCATGGGAACAGAACAGTCCAAGGGCACCAAGGTGTTTGCACTGGCCGGCAAGATCAAGAAAGGCGGTCTGGTAGAGGTTCCTATGGGTCTTCCTCTGAAAGATGTTATCTTCGGTATTGGCGGCGGAATTAAGCAGGACAAGGAAGGCTGTACAGATGGGCGGACCTTCCGGCGGATGTATTCCTGCATCACTGATTGACACTCCTGTTACATATGAAGATATCAACAAGACAGGCGCAATTGTAGGTTCAGGCGGTATGATCGTCATGGACGAAGACACCTGTATGGTTGACATGGCAAGATATTTCCTTGACTTTACAAAGAAGGAATCATGCGGTAAGTGTAACTACTGCAGAATCGGAACGAAGAGAATGCTGGAGATTCTGGAGAGAATTACAGAAGGCAAAGGCAAGGACGGAGATATTGAGCTTCTGGAAGAACTGGCAGCAAAAATTAAGGATGGTGCTATGTGCTGGGACAGACTGCACCTAACCCTGTACTGACGACACTGAAGTACTTCAGAAATGAATATGAAGATCATATCTATAATAAGAAGTGTACTGCAAAATCCTGCAAAGCGCTGATTTCCTTTGAGATTACTGACGCATGCAAAGGATGTACTCTGTGCGCCAAGAAATGTCCTGTAGGGGCCATTACAGGCGAAGTAAAGGGTAAGCATGTGATTGATCAGACTAAGTGCATCAAGTGCGGAAAATGTGCGGAAAACTGCAAATTCGGTGCAATTGAGAAAAAGTAAGGAGGAGGAAATACTGAGATGAATAAATTCAGAATGAATATCGACGGCAAAGAAGTATTCGGTCTTCCGGGACAGACTATCCTGGAAGTTGCCAGAGAGAACGACATTTTTATCCCTACTCTTTGCTATGATGAAAGAACAGCCATCTATGGCGCCTGCGGTCTTTGTGTAGTAGAGGTGGAAGGAAATCCTAAACTCTGCAAGGCCTGTGCAACAACAGTAGCGCCCGGTATGGTAGTGATGACAAACACAGACAGAGTTGTAGAATCCAGAAAAACCAATCTGGAACTTCTCATATCCAATCATAACGGCGACTGTAAAGCTCCTTGTTCTCTTGCATGTCCTGCAGGAACTGACTGTCAGGGCTACGTGGGACTTATCGCCAATGGAGAGTTTGAAGCTGCAAATGAACTGATTAAGGATAAGATTCCGCTTCCTGCATCTATCGGCAGAGTCTGTCCGCACCCATGTGAGGATGCCTGCAGAAGAGGGCTTGTTGATGAGCCGATCAGCATTGCTGCACTAAAGAGATTTGCTGCCGATTATGATATGATGGAAGAGATGGTTTTTGTTCCTGAAATGGAAGAGGAAACAGGAAAATCTGTTGCTATTATCGGCGGCGGTCCGATGGGGCTTTCCGCTGCGTACTTCCTCAGACAGAAAGGTCATGATGTTACAATCTTTGACGCGATGCCAAAACTGGGCGGTATGCTGAGATACGGTATTCCTGAATACAGACTTCCAAAGGAAGTTCTGGATGCAGAAATTGAAATTATCAGATCAATGGGCGTCGAAATGATTACCAACTGCAAGATCGGTGAAGATATGTCATTTGATACTATCAGAGCTGACTATGATGCAGTTCTCCTTGGTATCGGTGCATGGGTATCCACAGGTGTGGGTTGTCCCGGTGAAGATGCAGACGGTGTTATCGGCGGTATCGATTTCCTGAGAAAGGTTGTCAGAAACGAGCACATCGACTTTGGTGAAAAGGTTGCCATTGTCGGTGGTGGAAACACCGCTATGGATGCCTGCAGAACTGCAGTAAGACTGGGCGCAAAGGAAGTTTACAACATCTACAGAAGAACCAAGGATGAAATGCCTGCTGACAGAATTGAAATCGAGGAAGGGGAAGAAGAAGGCGTAATCTTTAAGAACCTGACCAATCCGCTGGAAATTATCAAGGATGAAAACGGACATGTAAAACAGATGGTTCTGCAGGTAATGGAACTGGGAGAACCTGATGAGTCAGGCAGAAGAAGACCTGTTCCTGTAGAAGGAAAGACTGAAACTATTGATGTTGATACAGTGATTCTGGCAATTGGCCAGGCTGTAGATGCTACACCGTTTGATGTCGACAAGACGAGAAAGAATGCCATTGCATATGATCCTGATACATTTATGACCAGTATTCCTGGAGTTTTTGCAGGAGGCGATTGCGGCAACGACAAGATTTCTATTGCAATCGAATCTATTGCTGACGCAGGCAAGGCAGCTATTGTCATCGATTCTTATCTGAATGGAGAGGCTGTAAGCTATGAAAAACCGTTCTTTGTAGAGAGAGACGATGTAACGGAAAAGACATTTGAAGACAGAGAGAGACTGTGCAGAGAAAAAGCTGAGCAGCTGACAGCTGCCGAGAGAAAAGATAATTTCTCTGAAGTGGTATATGACGGACTGACAGAAGATCAGGCAGTTGCGGAAGCTTCCAGATGTCTGGAATGCGGATGTCATGACTATTATGAATGTAAGCTGATTGATTTTGCCAATGAATACGATGTAGAACCTGCCAGATTTGCAGGTGATAAGAATCTGATTGAATTTACAGATGATCATCCGTTCATTGTAAGAGATCCGAATAAATGTATTCTTTGCGGACTGTGTGTCAGAGTTTGTGACGAGGTGATGGGCGTCGGTGCTCTTGGTCTTGTAAAGAGGGGCTTTGACACAGTTGTAAAACCAAATCTGGAGAAACCGCTTGCTCAGTCCGGATGTGAATCCTGCGGTCAGTGTGTAAGTGTTTGTCCTGTAGGTGCTCTTCAGGAGAGACAGACAGTACAGAAAGAAGTTCCACTGGAAACAGAGATTACTGAAACCACTTGCTCCTACTGCTCGGTTGGATGTTCTCTGGATCTGGAGTCTTATGCAGATATGCTGATTAAAGCAAATCCTTCCAAGGAAGGTTATGTCAATGCCGGCATCTGCTGCGGAAAAGGTAAGTGGGGATTTGATGCAGCCGTTCTGGAAGGCAAAGAGGTGGATCCGCTTATCAAGGACGGAGACGATTTCCGTATGACTGACTATCATGAAGCCATGGTTATGGCAGCTAAAAAGTTTGAGGCCGTCAAAGTAAGACATGGTGTTGATTCTATTGCTGTAGCGATTTCTGACAGATATACCAACGAAGAAGCTTATGCTATGAAGAAGTTTGCCAGACTGGTAGGCGCTAAGACTTTCTGTTTTAATGCGAGAGCCAATGCATTGACAGACGTACTGGGCATAGATGCTTCTCCGAATACAATTGATGAACTTCTGTCTACAGAAGTGATCATTGTTCCTGGCTTCATCAAGAAAAAGAATGCTGTAATCTGGAACAAGATCAAGCAGGCTGCTGAAGCAGGTGCAAAAGTTATTGCAGTGAATACAGAAGATGTTCAGACATCCTGGCCATTTGCGGAAAAAGTGATTGATACTGACAACAGTACAGCTTTCCTGAAAGGTTTTGCAAAAGCACTTCTGGATATGGGCAAAAAATCAGATGCTGAGGGTTTTGACGCATTTGTCGCATCGGTTTCTGATGCAGCTGTGTGCGAGGAAATTCAGGCCGCTGCTGAAATGTACGCAAAGGCCAAGAAGGCTATGATCGTATTCCAGCAGAATACACTGTCGGTAGAAGCTGCTGCACTCATAGCGGATATTGCTCTGCTTTCCGGTCATATTGGAAAACCTAGGGACGGTATTCTGGAAATCAAGGCTAAGAATAATTCTCAGGGTCTTGTGGATATGGGTATTCATGCAGGTGCTGAAGCTATGGAAGGCGTAAAAGGTCTTATGGTATTCGGCGAAGATCCGGCAGCTTGCGGCTATGATCTGTCCGGACTGGAATTCCTGATGGTTTCCGATATTTACATGACCGAGACAGCAAAGAAAGCTGATGTATTCATTCCAGGAACAGGATTTGCAAGCACCGACGGAACTTACACCAATACAGAAAGAAGACTGATGCCTGTAGAAGCTGCTGTTGTGGAGGATGTAGATTTCTCCAACTGGGAGATCGCAGCGGAGCTGGCTCATGTATTTGAGGAGGAATTCGGCTTTGAGGATGAGGCAGATATCTCTCGTGAGATGGATGATACGCTGCCGCTCTATAAATATGCTGAAATCGGCGAAGTGCTGGGCGGTGTACTGACTCCTGTAAATCCTAAGTTCGTTCCTGCAAAGGATGCCAAGATGGTAGATGTACTGCCTTGTACCGATGCTCTGATGAATATGATGACAGAGAGAATCCCTGAAGCTGTATCT
Source organism: uncultured Emergencia sp. (assembly GCA_902476665.1). GTDB lineage: Bacteria > Bacillota > Clostridia > Peptostreptococcales > Anaerovoracaceae > Senimuribacter. The sequence goes on along the minus strand of CABSEO010000177.1, from coordinate 900 downwards.
CCTACTGCGTAAGATACAGTCAGGAAAGGTTTGACAGATAAATATATGATTTTGAGGCCGTCTTGCGTTTATGCAGGCGGCTTCCTTTATTTTCCGGCCGTCAGATCGGCCACTGTTGCTGTTTAAGTTACAAAAGGGCCGTTGCTTCAGATGCATCTGAAGCAACGGCCCTTATCTTTAAAAGCTTTGCTGTTCTAATCAGTCTTTTGTATCTTCATGTTCCTGATTCATCAGGAAGGTCAGAATTGTTCCGGTATATCTTTCTAATCTGTCCTCATTGACGGAAACATTGACAATACTGCACTTTGGATTCTTTTCCTGCACATAGGTAGTGTTTGCTGCAGCGACATAATCTTTGAATTCCATTTCTTTTCCGCAGTAATCATTAAATGCCTGCACGCAGGCCAGTGCAAGATCTGATTCAGGATCCCCTGACCAGCCGTTCTGAGAATCAGTCTTTTTATAAGTGATATCTGCCAGACCGCAAATAGTTTTGTAGTCATTATCAATATCTGAAAGATTTTCATCGGTCAGACTGTTACCTATAGCCTGAATGGTGTATGTGTTATCCTTCAGCTTTATGGAACCGATACTGCTGATTGAAACTATCTGTTCATTTTCTTCATCTCTGTAATGAATTCCATCAATGAGCGTGTAGAGGGTCTTAATCAGATCATTCTGACTCTCCTGGCTTACGACCTGTTTAGGAAGATCCACTTCCTCGTAAGTATAAGTCACATCGGGATAGTTTTCCAGATAGTCGTCGTTAAAGTTGTCAATGGCAGTTTCCATTCTGCTTTGGAATTTTTCATCGTCATTCTGATTGATGACTACTGTGACAGAGGCTTCTTTCGGATAGATGCCTGCATCTGTACCACCGCTGACATCGGCCAGTTCAAA
>CABSEO010000176.1 GCA_902476665.1 uncultured Emergencia sp. | reverse complement strand
ACTATCTTCTGTGCGGGAGCAGCATTGATTGTTCTCTATCAGGTGATTGTGCATTTTGACAAGGTACAGCAAGGGTGGGGCGTTATTACCGGCATCCTGTCACCCTTCATTTTTGGACTGGTGATGGCATATCTGCTCTGCCCTGTCTATAATACTGTAGTCAGAAGGTCATACCGTCTGCTCAGCCGGGTTTACACAAAGAAAAAGAGCGCATTTCGTCTGGCCAGAGTGACAGGTACTGTGGCTTCGCTTCTGGTACTTTTGGGGTGTTCGCACTGGTGCTGCCTGAAACTATCCGCAGCATTCTGGGACTGGTGCATGATGCGCCGGATAAAATCAATGAGCTTATTGACTGGATCGAAATGACCTTTACTGCAGAAAGATATCCGGAGCTGGCTGGAGCGGCGGAAGCACTGCTGAGCAGAATGCGGGATTCTTTTGTGGAATGGACTGATAATGAGTTTTTACCGAAAATCGGTATATATATGACGCAGATTTCACAGGGAGTGCTGGTAACGCTGAAGACGGTAATGAATCTGTGTATCGGTGTGATTATCTGTGTGTATTTCCTTAACAGCAAGGAACTTTTCAAAGCACAGAGCCGAAAGTTCATTACAGCCACCATGAATCGAAAACATGTGGAACAGATTCAGGATTTTGCCAACTTCTGCAATAAAACATTTGGAGGATTTATTAATGGCAAGCTGATCGATTCCCTGATCATCGGTATTCTGTGCTTTATTCTGATGAACATTATTAAGCTGCCTTATGCAGTGCTGGTCAGCACTATTGTGGGAGTTACCAACGTGATTCCGTTTTTCGGACCGTTTATCGGCGCGATTCCGTCTGCAATTATTATCTGTTTTTCCAGTCCGATTCAGGCGCTTTATTTTCTGATTCTGATTCTGGCGCTTCAACAGTTTGACGGGAATATTCTGGGCCCTAAAATTCTGGGTGGGACTACAGGTCTTGCCAGTTTCTGGGTACTTTTTGCCATACTGGTGGGAGGAGGTCTTTTCGGTTTCATCGGTATGGTGCTGGGTGTGCCGGTGTTTGCAGTGGTGTTTTATTATCTGAATCTCCATCTGAGAAAGAAGCTGAAAAGAAAAGGACTGCCTCCTGATACAGAGGACTATGAGGACTTTAACAAATATGACATAAACAGAAAGGATGTATTGTAATGGAAAGACTTACGAATGTTCAGATGAGGGAAGATACGTCTATGAAGACAGGCGGTGCTGCCGCCGAAATGATTATACCAGAGGATGCGGGGGAACTGCAGAGTATCGTCAGAGAGTTGTGGGAAAAGCAAACTCCCTATGTAATTTTGGGAAATGGAAGTAATACGCTGGTCACGGATGCCGGGTATTCCGGTACTGTGATTAAGATGGATCAGGGAATGAGCGGAATCAGAACAGAAAATGACAGAATCATCTGCGGTGCAGGAGCGCTGATGAAGGATATCGCCAGGGCAGCGCTGGAAAGCGGTCTGGCCGGGTTTGAATTCGCCAGTGGAATTCCGGGAAGCATTGGTGGAGCTGTCTTTATGAACGCGGGAGCTTATGACGGAGAGATGAAGAATATCGTGGAAACAGTCAGTCTGCTCAGTTCCGACGGACAGGAAGTGAACAGTGTATCCGCAGAACAGATGGATTTTGGCTATCGTCACAGCAGAGTGCAGGAGACAGGTGAGATTGTGCTCTCCGTAACACTGAAACTGGAGAAAGGCGAGCGGAAGGCTATTTCTGAAAGAATGGAAGAACTGGCACGGCGCAGAAAGGAAAAGCAGCCGTGGGAATATCCCAGCGCAGGAAGCTTTTTCAAACGCCCGGAGGGCTATTTTGCAGGCAAGCTTATCGATGATGCAGGCCTGAGAGGCATGGCCGTAGGCGGCGCACAGGTTTCGGAACAGCACTGCGGCTTTATCATCAACAGAGATCATGCCACCACATCTGATATTATTGATTTAATGCATCTGGTACAGAATACAGTATATGATAAATTCGGCGTCAGGCTGGAACCGGAGGTAAGGATTATTGGGGATTAATATCGAAAAAACTTTTGAGATGGTGTTCGACTATCATACGCACACCACCTTTTCTCATGGCAAAGGGTCTATTGAGGATAATGTAAAAGCGGCAATTTCTGCGGGTCTGACGGAACTTGCCATTACAGATCACGGACCGGGTCATCTGACTTATGGTGTCAAACGCAGAGATTTTCCTGTGATGAGAAAAGAGGTTGACAGACTGCGTCAGGTTTATCCACAGCTGAAGCTGTATCTTGGGGTGGAGGCCAATGTGGTAGCCAAGCCGCCTTATCTGGATGTGAGAGAAGATGAACTGGCGTATTTTGATTTTATCATCGGGGGCTACCATTATGGAATTTTGGGCGGCTACTGTGCCGGAAACTGGCTGGATGCTCATGGACTGCTGCCAGAAGCGGCAGGAAGAAATCTTCTTGTCAGGAATACGGAGATGACCATTGCAGCACTTTATGAGAATGATTTAAAGATCCTGACTCATCCGGGAGATAAAGGGCGTTTTGATATTGCGGCTATCGCAAAAGCCTGTGAAGAGACAGAGACTCTGATGGAGATCAGTACCTGGCATTCTCATCTTACGGTAGAAGAAATAAAAACTGCTGCCAAAGCGGATGTGAAATTTGTTGTAAGCAGTGATGCACATACTCCTGACAGAGTAGGCAGCTTTGCAGGAGGTGTGGAGAGGGCTCTGCAGGCGGGACTGGACATAGAAAGAATTGTCAATATCAGAAAAATACAGCAGTAAAACTGGAGAAAACCTATGGAAAAGATGAATGTAGTAATTATTTCTGGCCTTTCGGGAGCCGGCAAGACCAATGCAGCGGACTGGTTTGAGGATCAGGGCTATTACTGCGTGGATAATATGCCGCCTGCGCTGCTAAAAAACTTTATTGATCTGACAGCCTATTCTAACAAGAATATTGAAAAAGCAGCATTTGTGGTGGATGTCCGCGGCGGAGCTTTTTTTGCAGATCTGGCTCCATGTCTTGAATATCTGGATGCTAATCCTATGATCAGCTGCAAGATACTGTTCATTGAAGCTTCCGATGAAACGCTGATTAAACGGTATAATGAGACCCGAAGAAATCATCCGCTGTCTGAAGGTTCCACTTCCAGAGATGTCATCGAAAAAGAGAGGGAGAAGCTTTCGGAGCTGAGAGAACGGGCGGATTATATTATTGATACCACCAACATGAAGGTGGCAGGCTTTAAACTGGAAATGGAGAAGATTTTTGTCAAAGCGGAACCGCAGAGCACCTTTGCAGTTAACGTGACATCATTCGGCTATAAATATGGAATTCCTATGGAAACGGATCTGGTCTTTGACATGCGGTTTATTCCCAACCCCTATTATGTTCCCAGTCTGAAAAAACTGACTGGGAACAATAAAAAGGTTTACCAGTATGTGATGAAACAGGAGATTGCCAAGGAGTTTGCGGCGCAGCTTTCTAAAATGTTCGATACCATTGTGCCATGCTATATGAAAGAAGGAAAATTTCATCTGAACATCGCCTTCGGGTGCACCGGCGGGCAGCATCGTTCTGTATCCATGGCAAACCATATGGCTGCCGTCTTTCGTGAGAAAGGCTATCGGGTGACACTGAACCACCGTGATCTGTAAAGACAGGGGGTTATGAGAGAGAAACAGCTGCTGCAGTGTGGCAGAATGAAACTGAGAGAGAAAATCAGAGCAAGCTGTGGCTTGATTTATCGTTTTTCATCTACCCATTTGGGCCGAACTATGGTATACTATCTGTAACGGTGCTAATTTGAGGAAAATTGCGGTTACGCAAAAGTATTATGAACTTTTATAAAAGGAGAAAGACCAATGGACAAATTAATCATCAGCGCATGTATTTGCGGCGCAGAAGTAACTAAGGAACAGAATCCTAACGTTCCTTACACTGTAGAAGAAATCGTAAGAGAAGCAAAATCCGCTTATGACGCAGGCGCTTCTCTGATCCATCTGCATGTAAGATGGGACGACGGTACTCCGACTCAGGATAAGGGAAGATTCCAGGAATGTATTGATGCTATCAGAAAAGAATGTCCTGATGCAATCATCCAGCCTTCCACAGGTGGAGCAGTGGGCATGACTGACCTGGAAAGACTGCAGTCTACAGAAGTAGTTCCAACTCCTGAGATGGCTACACTGGACTGCGGTACCTGCAACTTCGGCGGAGACGAAATCTTCATCAACACTGACAATACTATCATCAACTTTGCAAAGATCATGCAGGAAAGAGGCATCAAGCCTGAGTGTGAAGTATTCGATAAGGGTATGATCGATACTGCTATGAAGACAGCACACAAGAAGGGTTATCTGCCTAAGCCGATTCACTGGGACTTTGTACTGGGCGTACAGATGACTGCAACTATCAGAGACCTGGTTTACATGGTAGAATCTATTCCTGAAGGCTCCACCTGGACAGCAACCGGTCTTGGTAAAAATGCATGGCATATTGCTGCAGCAACAATTTCCATGGGCGGACACGTTCGTGTAGGTTTTGAAGACAACCTGTACATGGAAAAAGGCGTACTGGCTGAATCCAATGGACAGATGGTAGCTAAAGTTGTAGAACTGGCAAAACTCCTGGGAAGAGAAGTTGCTACTCCTGCAGAAGCAAGAGAAATTCTGGGTCTTGCACCGCTGAAATAAGCGCAGGAAATTACATAGTTTGTAAAAGTATGAGAGGAGCTGTTGTAAAACAGATGAATATTCATCTGCTGAGCAATAGCTCCTTTTTTGTCTGCGCAGAGGGATTGGAAAAAGTAAGAAAAAAGCAAGGATATCAGACTGTGAATTCATGCTATAATAGGTTTGGTTATCTGTTGAAAGGAGGCTGAGCTTTTTGTTAAAGTCCACAATTCTTGACAGTCGTATTAAAAAATACGCCCATCTGGAGGCGCAGGAAATATACCGTCGTCTTGATACTTCAGAAGACGGTCTTTCTGATGAACGCATAAATGAGATGCGCGAAAAGCATGCGACAAACAGTTTTGAAGAGCACAAAAAAGACAGTGTCGGTGCACGCCTTTGCAGAGCTTTTATCAATCCGTTTAACATCATTCTGTTTATTTTAGGGATCATTTCTCTGGTGACAGATGTATTTTTCGCTTCCAATTTTTCTAGTAACGCAACCACTGCAGGCATCATATTTTCTATGATATTTATTGGCAGCCTGATTCGTCTGATACAGGAACTGCGGGCAGGAAAGGCGGCGCAGCAGCTGGATCGGCTTATCC
>CABSEO010000175.1 GCA_902476665.1 uncultured Emergencia sp. | reverse complement strand
TCTGCAGAGTTTTCTTGACGGCGGCAGCCTGAACAGAATTGTATAAAAGACAGAAATCATAAAAAGAGTATCCCCAGCGCCTTAACAGGATTTAGGATACTCTTTTCTTTAATAAGCTATACCGGTTATCTCCAGATTACATCTTTAGTGATTTCATCCAGACTGTACACACCACACATGGCCATGGTATCAACCAGTTCATTTTTAATTTTTTCGATGTAAGCCGCAACACCTTCTGCACCGCCCTGATAAACGGCCGAAACAAACGGTCTTGCGATAAGTACCGCATCAGCGCCAAGTGCCAGAGCCTTGAACACATCAGTACCGCTTCTGATACCGCCATCCACCAGAATCTTCATGGAATCGCCCACTTCATCAGCAATGGATTCCAGAACTTCTGCCGTTGCAGGGCACTGATCCAGCACTCTGCCGCCATGGTTTGACACAACAATGGCAGATGCTCCCGCCTCCAGAGCTTTTCGAGCAGCCTTGGGCGTCATAATACCTTTTACAATGAAAGGCAGTCCTGCATCTCTTATGATTTCTGCCATCTCTGCTACTGATTTGCTTCCGGCCGGAGGCTGAAAATTTTTCAGAAAAGGAAGTCCTGCTGCATCAATATCCATTGCTACTGCAAAAGCTCCGGATTCTCTGACGATGGCCATTTTCTCATCGATCATCGCCTTGTTCCAGGGTTTTACGGTAGGAACGCCAAATCCACCTTCCGCTTTTATAGAAATGCCGGCGGCTTTCATCACTTCAGGATCCATACCGTCACCGGTAAAAGCTGCAATGCCTCCTTGTCTACAGGCAGGCACCAGAATATTATTATACTCTAAGTCGTTGTACTTATCGCCATAGTGCATGTTTACCGCACCGACAGGACCTGCAAAAAACGGAGCGGCAAAGTTTTGTCCGAACAGAGACAGTTCAGTGTTTACATCTCGTTTTTCTGTCAGAGTATCCATATTGATACGAATCTCTTTCCACTTGTCATAATTACGTATAGCAGTATCTCCTATACCCTTGGCCCCGGGTCCGGGGATCTGATTTTTACATGCCCTGCCGTTACATTCAGGACACATTCTGCAATATCCTTCCATATCTTTCTCGCCTTCTTTCATAGATTCTATAGATTAAACAGCACCTCTTCCGTTGGAGGCCGGCAATAAATATTTTATACAAGCAGCGCCGCAATATAGCAGGCCATAGTACCCAGTGCACACACTGCACAGACAGATCGTTTTTTCAGTTTCAGCATAATCCAAAACAGTACGGTCGCGATAGCGCCGAAAATCATCAACGCAATGATCTGATGATCCATAGCGTCATAGACACCACTTCTCAGGGATAGAAAATCTGCAGCTACCAGAATAATAAAATTAAATAAATTACTTCCGATAATATTACCTACTGCTATATTGTAATTTTTCATTTTAAACAAGGTGACCGTGGATGTCACTTCAGGCAAAGATGTTGCAATACCAAGAAATACCGCACCTGCAAACCCCTGAACCAGATTGAGCCTTGATGAAATCTGTGAAGCAAAATAGGTTACCATTACACTGAAGACGATAATTCCTACCGCAGCCATAAAAAAGCGGAATGCGATCTGATTAAGAGCCAGACTGGTAGACGTAGAAGCATGATATCCCAGAGCATCCTCATCAGTCTGTACATCCTCAGCCACTGCAAGATATTTTGCTCCGCAGACGTAAATCAACGCGATAAGGATTGACGTAATGGAAAGATGAAGTACTCTGAAATGAAGCACCTCGATAAAGTTCAGTGAAAGCAGCAGATAGATAAGCAGTACGAAGACAGCCACATGGCGATAGCTTTTAGAAACTTTTCCCTTGTTGAATCCCTTAAAGAACAGCAGAACAACCAGAGACAGAGCAGCCAGATTAAACAGATCACTTCCCAGAATGTTGCCCAGACACAGACCCTGTCTGTCCAGAAGTGCCGTTGCAGAAATGCTGGTAAAAAGCTCTGGCAGTGAAGTTACTGCAGAAAGAACAATACCGCCTAAAAAAGCACCGGAAAGGCTGGTGTTCTTATCCAGCAGATCTATATAGCGAGATGCCTTAATTGACAAAAAAACAACAAAAAAAGCGGTTATACAATATTCCAGATAAATCAAGTGTCTTTCTCCCTATTTTCTAATAAATTCTAAATAACAGCAAATTAAATTTATCATAAATGGGGTAAAAAGTCAATTTTCCACTCTATAGAATTGTTTTTTGTGTTATACTGAGAGTTGTGATTTGTGAAAGAAGAAACGCAGAATTATCCTTTCTGTGTTCTGAAAACGCAACAGGGATAACTCTGCGATAAAATCCGCCACAGACAATTTTTATGACATCTTAGGAGAAATAACATGCTGACAGTCTTTTTAAAAATCATTTCCATCTTCTGCATGGTCGCTATCGGGTATATCGCAAATAAACGAAACGTACTTCCCATGGACTCCAACAAGTATCTGGTCAATCTGATTCTGGTCATTACCAATCCGTGCCTCATCATCAGTTCCATGTCCTCCCAGACCCTTTCGGAAGATACAATCAGGCAGGTGATAGAAATTCTTGCAGGCTCTGTCGTTTTTTTTGTGGCAGGTGCTGTAGTCGCTTTTTTCATTGTCAAAGTCCTGCATTATGAACCTGCTGAAGATCAGGGCGTCCTCATGGTAATCATCACTGCAGTAAATTCAGGTTTCATGGGCTTCCCCATTACAAAAGCCATCTTTGGGGATACCTATTTTTTCCTCATGGTAATACAAAATATAATTCTCAATTTCTATCTTTATTTTCTAGCAGTGATTCAAATGAACTACGGGCAGAAAAAGAAAAGCAGTCTGGCGGATGTTTTCCGTCCACTACTCAACAACTGTACCTATGCTCTGATCGTTGGCCTGATCATTCTTATCTCACAGTACAGCATGCCGCCTCTAGCTCTCGATTTTTTTGACACCATCGCAAACGCTACCATTCCTGTATCCATGATTGTCGTCGGAATTCAGCTTGCAGAAAGTGATCTGAAAAAAATGCTGAAAAATGTCAAACTGATTACCGCCTGTCTCTGCAATGTCATCTTAATGCCACTGCTCACTTTCCTTGCTGTTAATTGGCTGCCTCTCATGACGGAAAGTAAGGTAACCCTCATCTTTGCAGCCGCCTTCCCCTGCGCCGTGGTCAGCGTAGCCATGGCTGCCCAAGAAAAGAAAAATTCAGCACTCATGGCCGAAGGGGTTGCTCTGACCACGCTCTTTTCTCTCTGTACACTGCCGGTCATTGCAGTTTTCCTGATGAGCTGGTATCTGTAGCTGCTGTAATACTTCCAGCAATCTAACCTAAAGATCTGATTTTCCACTTCCCGAAGATCAGAGCTATTCTTTAATATCAATCTCCGCAGGTGCCTGCATGTCTGCACCGCTTCCGTCCTCGTCTCTGATTTCTGCAGACACCGCACCGTCCTCATCTTCTCTCACATTTATACGATAGCTTTTGCCGTCATCACTCTGTACCACCACAGAGTCCGCCTGTTTTCCCCCGATAAAGACTTTGATATCTCTGATAACCTGTCCTCCTGTCACAGCATAAGCCATTGCTGTCATCGCTGTCAAAACTGTCAGAACAGCTGCAAGAACCAGCACTCTTCTTCTGCATCTCATTCCTGTCTTTTGCTTCATTTTAATTTCCTCCATGTCCAGATCTCCGGAGGCATGAAGTCTTGAAAAAGTTTTCTGATACAATTCTCTGTTATTCATCGTTCCACACCTCCATCAACTTCTCTTTCATTTTTTTCCTTCCGCGGAGTAAACGGGTAGATACTGCAGTAGAACTGATCTCAAGAAATGCTGCAATTTCTGCAGTAGAGTAGTTTTCATAATAATACAGATGCATCACTTGCCTGTATTTTGCAGGAAGACTCATAACTGCTAGAAACACCTCGCTTTCCTCAGGGTCACACCAAATCAGCGTCTTTGCATAATCCTCGAGACTTTCCTTTTTCCTGAACCAGGATGAGAGACTTACTCTTTTGCACTCGTTGACAGCAACCCGTATCAGCCAGTTTCTGAGATGGTTTTCACTCTCAAATTCTCCTCCCCTTCGATACAGTCTGTAAAAAGTCTCCTGTACAATATCGTCAGCATCCATGGAATTTCTGAAATAATTAAACCCTATGGCAAAGATGTTATCTTTATACTTTTCAAATGCTTCCTCTATTCTGAACTTCACACGCTGCTCCTTTACCCGTAAAATGCATTTCACCTATTATACCTTTTGGAAAGTCTAAATGTCACAACAGTTTTCAAGTTTTCGAAAAAAAGATGTACACTGCTCTGAGCATTGTACATCTCTTTATGGAAATATCAGTTGTTTTGTTTCTGTTTTAACACTGTTTCAGTCTGCTGCGTCCCACAGTGACTGCAGCCTCCCCCGGCATTGCAGCCGCTGCAGCCTGCGCAGCCGCCGCCGTTTTTCTTTGTTCTGATGATGGAACGTAAAGCGAGGCAGGCCAGAATTATCACAACCATAAGCACAATGACAGTTGCTGCATTCATAAAATCACCTCTCTAAAATCTACTGCATATCTATCATACCCCAAACCTTTTAAAAAGGCAATCAGGCTGCTTTCTTATTTTTATATGACACGTTACTCAGATAATCAGTATCAGAAACTTCTGCTGCAGGGCGAACCATCAGGTAAACAATGAAAGCAACGGCCACAACTGCAGCGACTGTTCCTATACCAAAGCCGCCGCCTGCAAGTAATGTCCAGAACTGATATACACACATGGAAATCAGATAAGCAAATGCACACTGATAGCTGATTGCAAACCAGAACCACCTGCGGTTGTTCATCTCTCGTTTGATTGCGCCCATCGCCGCAAAGCAAGGTGCGCACAGCAGGTTGAATACCAGAAAGGCATACGCTGCCGCCGGCGTAAAGTCTGACGCAAGATTGCTCCAGTATTCTGCTCCATCCTCTGCAACTTCTGCAAATCCATATAAAACTCCGAAAGTTCCCACTACGTTCTCTTTCGCCACAAGGCCGGTTACTGCAGCCACTGCAGATTTCCAGGTACCGAAACCAAGCGGGATAAAGATCCAGGCAAGAAGGGACCCTAAATCAGCAAGCAGTGTCGTATCCTGCTCCAGTACATTGTCAATCATGTGGAATCCACCCTCTACACTGAAGTTTGACAGGAACCAAATCACAATAGTGGACAACAGGATAATGGTACCCGCTCTCTTGATGAAAGACCAGCCTCTTTCCCACATACTTCTC
>CABSEO010000174.1 GCA_902476665.1 uncultured Emergencia sp. | reverse complement strand
TGCACCGACACCGTTAGCCACAAAAAAAGTATCTGCCACAATATAACAGGAACTGCCCAGCATAGCCAGAATGTTCAGAAATACATATTTTGCAAATTTCACTCTTCCATCCGGATCAATCATATCTGTACATCCATATTTCGTCATGTTAAGTTGTATCTTTTTTTCCATAAAACGCTCCCATCCATTAGTTTTCTAAAAAAAAGTGCCCCCGGGCTTCTGCTGACGACCTACCGAAACCCGCAAGGCACTTTCATTCACCTACCCGGTGGCAGGTGAGAAGTTTTTTTATTCAATTGTTATTATTATACCCTATATCCACTGTAGAATCAACACATTTTATTGCGGTTCAAAAGTCCGTTTTTCCTCAACTCTTCATAATCCTTCTCCCAAATAATGCTATAATAACAACAAACAAAATATTCTAAAAAATAGGTCAACATGAAAAGAAGATTATTCATTCTAATGCTGATTGGCGTTTTTGCTTTCAGCATTACGGGCTGTGGAAGCCAAAGCAGCAATACGCAAGAAGCAGACACAGTGAAAATTGACAAAACTGTTGATTCTATTGCCGCAGAGCTGGGTCTTGAGAACAAACAGGAAAAAATCCCGGAACTCATTGGCGCTTATGACGGTAATATCCAAATTTACATTTACGAAAATACCGGTTCTGAAAGCTATCAGAAAATCACCGGCGACGGCATTGATCTCGGTATTACAGTCGTAAAAGCTGATGCCTCAAATGGTGGGGAAATTGTGGTTTATTCCGGAGAGGATGAACCAGATCAGAACACCATAACAAAATTTGATTCACTCAATTTCAATTAAATACTGTGCCTGCCATTTTGAAACAGATGGGGCAGTTTCCTGAAACGCAGAATCAAGAATATTCAAATACTGTTTTATTAGTAAAATAGAGTTTACTTGTGAAAAAGCAAGAGAGAGACATCTGAGTCCCTCTCTTTTTCTTAATTATTTATAGGCTTCCTGCACCGCCACCGCAACGGCTACAGAGGCGCCAACCATCGGATTGTTGCCCATACCTAGGAATCCCATCATCTCAACGTGAGCAGGAACTGAGGATGAGCCTGCAAACTGTGCGTCAGAATGCATTCTCCCCATGGTATCTGTCATGCCGTAAGAAGAAGGACCTGCCGCCATATTGTCGGGATGCAGCGTTCTTCCTGTACCTCCGCCGGATGCGACAGAGAAGTATTTCTTTCCCTCAAGAATCCGTTCTTTCTTGTAGGTGCCTGCTACCGGATGCTGGAATCTGGTCGGATTGGTAGAGTTCCCCGTAATAGAAACATCTACGTTCTCATGATGCATAATTGCCACACCTTCTCTGACATCAAAGGCTCCATAGCACTTAACCTTTGCTCTGTCTCCGTCAGAATAAGGAGTTTCTCTGACAATTTTCAACTCTCCTGTATAAAAATCAAAGTCTGTCTGTACATAGGTAAAGCCGTTGATTCTGGAAATAATGAGAGCAGCATCCTTGCCAAGGCCGTTCAGGATGACTCTCAGCGGTTTAGTTCTCACCTTGTTGGCAGAATTGGCAATACCGATGGCGCCTTCTGCTGCCGCGAAAGATTCGTGTCCAGCAAGAAAAGCAAAGCATTCTGTATCCTCAGAAAGCAGCATGGAAGCCAGATTTCCATGACCAATGCCTACCTTTCTGTCATCTGCAACGGAACCCGGGATGCAGAAAGCCTGCAGACCTTCACCGATGGCCTTTGCTGCTTCTGCCGCTGTAACCATGCCCTTTTTCATGGCAATGGCAGCCCCCAGAACATAAGCCCAGCATGCATCTTCAAAACAGATTGGCTGAATCCCCTTAACGATTTCATAAGGATCAAAACCTTTATCTACACACATTTTCCGTGCCGCTTCAAGACTTTCAATTCCATATTCTTTCATAACCGCTTCAATACCGGCGATTCTTCTATCGTAGTTTTCAAACAGTTCCATATCGGCACCCCCTATTCCTTGCGCGGATCAATTTTTTTGACCGCTTCGTTAAACCTGCCATAGATACCGCTGGCTTTTTCAATAGCTTCCATCGGTTCTGTACCGCCTTTGATGAAGTCCATCATCTTGCCGATGTTTACATACTTATAACCGATAATATTGTCATTTTCATCCAGTCCCTGCTCCAGAATATAGCCTTCTGCCAGTTCCAGATATCTCGGCCCTCTTGCCGCTGTGGAATAAATGGTTCCAACCTGGCTTCTGGTACCTTTTCCCAAATCTTCAAGCCCCGCACCAACAGCAAGCCCGCCTTCTGAAAATGCAGACTGAGTTCTGCCGTAAACAATCTGCAGGAACAGTTCTCTCATGGCAGTATTTATCGCATCACAGACAAGGTCCGTGTTCAACGCTTCTAAAATGGTTTTTCCCACCAGGATTTCACCCGCCATAGCGGCTGAGTGGGTCATGCCTGAACATCCCAGTGTCTCAATTAATGCTTCCTGAATCACACCGTCCTTTACGTTGAGAGTCAGTTTACATGCGCCCTGCTGTGGCGCACACCAGCCGACACCGTGGGTCAAGCCTGAGATGTCAGAAACCTCTTTTGCCTGCACCCATTTCCCCTCTTCAGGAATCGGTGACGGGCCATGGTTTGCATCTCGTCCAACGATACACATATTTTCTACTTCTTTCGTATAGATCATGTTCTACCTCCGTTCAGTATCGTAACCCTCTGCGGGTACTATCATCAGTATAACATTGCGAGGTTATTTATTCAACTGGTTTTAACTGTCTGTCATATATCCACAGTTTCCTCAAACAGATTATTCAGAAAATAAAACAATAAAATAAAAAAAATTTTGAAAAAGTGAAACTTTTTTACATTTTTTACGCTCTAATACAGTAGAAGATGCATCTATTATAAAAAGAAAGTCTTTTTTTGATGTTTTCACTATTTTCAGGGAGGACTACTGCCTGTAGCACCTGACAGAACAGCTTTCATTATATACGCAAGGAGGATACAAAAAAATGAACTTGGAAACCCAACAACAAGTCGCAGACAACATCAAATACCTAAGACATGTATTTGGCTATACGCAGGACGATATCGCGAAAATCGTTCACCTTTCACGATCTACTTACGCACAGTTTGAGCTGGGAAGAAAGATTCCTACAGCAGATACGCTGCTGGCCCTCTCGGATTTTTATAATGTAAGCGTTGATACGATTCTGCAGATAGATGCAAAAAAGGTTATCAATGATGTGGTGTTTTCTGATCAGTGTAAAAAACAGCTTTCGCAGCTTTTAGATGCTTTTTATCATCTGTCTGATGACAGCCGCAAACAACTTTTGACAAAAGCAAGAGCACTGATTCACGAGGAAGAAAGCGGCGCCATTCCAAGCTTGGGTCATGCCCTGTAAATCGCGCATTATCTAAAAGGGCTGCGGACTCTGAAAAATTCAGTAGCCCGCAGCCCTTTCCATCTTATTCCGGTAATTCACCTACCAGTGCTTCCAGCAGATCATGGATAGTGATAATCCCTGACAAACCTCCATATTCATCAATAACAACAGCAAAATACGTGCCAGAAAGTTTCATCTGACGAAGCAAAACATTTGCTTTGACTGTTTCCGGTACAAAATAAGGTTTTTCTACCGCCTGTTCTAAAACAGCCTCCAGACTTCTCTCTTCCATACGGAAATAGTCTTTTGTGTTCAGCACACCCAGAACCTGATCTGAAGTCTTACCGCAGACAGGATAATAACTGTGATGTGTTCCGTAAATAATCCGTTCCCATTCCTCAACAGAGTCCTCTCTGCTGAGCCAGATAACATCCAGTCTGTGGGTCAGAAGCTCCTCTGCTGTTCTGTCATCAAATTCAAAGATGTTCTGAAGCATTTCACTTTCATCTTCGTCAATGACTCCCTGTTGCTTTCCTTCTGATAGAAGCATACGAATTTCTTCCTCTGTGACCTTGTCGTCATCCTCATGAGGATTAATGCCAATGAGTCTTAAGATAAAGTTAGTAGATATTGTAAGCAAAAACACCAGGGGTGCGAACACTTTAGAAACTCCGTGCAGCAGTCCTGAAATACCCAGTGCAAGACTGTCAGCTTTTTTCATAGCGATACGCTTGGGTACCAGCTCACCGAAAACCAAATTAAAATAGGCTAAAATCAATGTAATCACAATAACGGAAACAGATTTTAAAACACTTTCCGAAATGCCGATTCCAAGGTCGGTCAACAGTTTTACCAAAGGCTGTGCAAAGCTCTCGGCTGCAAAAGCACTTCCCAGTAAACCCGCCAGTGTAATTGCAACCTGGATGGTTGCAAGAAACCTTGCAGGCTGCTGCGTCAATGCAGCAAGCCTTCTTGCTCTCTTATCACCTTCTTCAGCCAGATGACGCAGCCTGGTTTCATTCATGGAAATCACGGCAATTTCCGCACTGGCAAATGTTGCGTTTAAAAAGATCAGTACAATTTGTAAAATAATCGGTCCAGTCATTTTTTCTTCCTCCAAACAATGTAGAATAGTATCTGCAAAATTACAAAAAGATATAGCCCGCGACAAAAATTGCCCGGACTATATCTTTACATATACATAACACTACATGGAGAACTTTTGCAATTTTGTAAATCTGTAATTAGATGACTGTGATAGTCGTCCATGATTTGTAATCCCACCTTTCTGTTGAAGAAATCTTAGCACAAACATCAGTATCAGGCAATTAAACTTTAGTTCTATTTTCACAGTTTCCTGCATTTTCTGCATAAACCGTAAAGAACTGAGCCTCGGCACTGCAGCAGAAAACCATGTTCAGAAGCAATATGCTCTGATATCTTATCCATAAAATGACAGTCCAGATGTTCTACAGTTCCGCACCCGGTACATTTAAGATGAAGGTGTTCATCACATTTATGATTTCTCTCCACATACTGATAAGTGGCCGTTCCTTTCTCATCCGGCGCATATTTTACAAGGTTACCGTCCTGCTCCAGTTTATCAAGATATCGGTATATAGTAGTAATACTGACCGGACAGCCGGCGTTCTCCATGTACTTGCTGATGTCTCCCGCGCTGACACTTCGATCAGCGGCAGACAACAGGTATTCTTTAATTTTTGCTCTGCTGCCTGTATGGTATTCCTTTTTCGTCATAATCTGCTCCTAAAACTTTTTGATTACTTTTAAAAAGTGATGCCAAGAAGTTCAATGACAACACCCCATATCACACTGACAGTATAAAGCAGTGCTGCAATAATAAAGTTTTCATGAACGTGGCGGTTTTCTTTAAATAATACCAGAAGTCCCATTCCTGCACTGACTAAAAGCCCACTGAACATTGGGCCCGCACCGATAATACCGTCA
>CABSEO010000173.1 GCA_902476665.1 uncultured Emergencia sp. | reverse complement strand
ATCGGCAGGAATGTCAGCATTCTCAGACATTTTTCAACGTCAGCGTCAGCCACATTTCTCCAGTACTGATAGAATTCATATGGGGAAGTTCTGTCAGCAGACAGCCACAAAGCGCCTTTCTGAGTTTTTCCCATCTTCTTGCCCTCACTGTTTGTCAGAAGCGAGAATGTCATGCCGTAGACAGATTTGCCGCAAACCTTTCTGGAAAGATCCACGCCAGCGATAATATTAGACCACTGGTCATTTCCGCCGAACTGCATCTTCAGGTCTATATCTCTTGCCATAACCATGAAGTCATATCCCTGCATCAGCATGTAGTTGAACTCGAAGAAAGACAGTCCCTGTTCCATTCTCTGCTTAAAGCACTCTGCTCTAAGCATGTTGTTCACATTAAAGTGAGTACCGATTTCTCTTACAAATTCAACATAGTTAAGAGGTCTGAGCCAGTGAGCGTTGTTTACACTGATAGCTTTTCCCGGCAGCGGCTCTCTGTTCTGGTGACCCGGAGCATATACTCCTTCGTTACCCTCATACTTCCACTCGTCATCGAAGTCCAGATATTTATCAAAGAGTCTCTTGAAAGCCATGCAGTTTTCATCAATGGTTTCAATGCTCATCATCTGACGCATATCCTGCCTTCCTGACGGATCGCCTACCATACCGGTACCGCCGCCCAGCAGAACCACCGGTGTATGTCCGTATTTCTGCATATACATTAAAATAATCACCTGCATAAAGTGTCCGATATGCAGGCAGTCTGCAGTCGGGTCAAATCCGATATAAAATTTAATCTTTTCCTTTCCCAGCAGCTCTCTGACTGCCTCTTCATCTGTTACCTGTTCGATAAATCCTCTTTCTTTCAAAACGTCATACACATTATCGAACTGACTTACATTGTCGGGTATAAAATTTTTCATGAAAGTAATCCTCTCTTCTCTAAAGAAATTGTTAAAAATTCTGCCCTGATAAACCGTCTCTCTGCAGTCCGCCCTGAAGGGCCGCAAAAGACAGTGAATTGTCAATATGTATTTTAATCTGCAGGTTTGTCCTACTTAGTTCCGAACAGACGATCTCCTGCATCACCAAGTCCCGGAATGATATAGGCATTTTCGTTAAGCTTTTCATCCTTCGCTGCAGCAAAAATATCCACATCAGGATGTGCTGCCTGCAGTGTTGCAATCCCTTCCGGCGCTGCAATAAGACACATGAAAATAATATTTTTTCCGCCTCTCTGTTTGATAAAGTCAATCGCTGCAACAGCACTTCCGCCGGTTGCCAGCATAGGATCTACTACAAAAATCTGCCGCTTATCAATATCAGAAGGCAGCTTACAGTAATGCTCCACCGGCTCGTGAGTTTTTTCATCACGGTAAAGTCCCACATGTCCCACCTTTGCGTTAGGAACCAGTGCCAGCATGCCGTCCACGAATCCCAGCCCCGCTCTCAGAATGGGAACGATGGCGATGTCTTCTCCCTTCAGCATATTCACTCTGGTTCTGCACATAGGGGTTTCTATATCCACTTCTTCCAGAGGAAGATTTCTTGTTGCTTCAAATCCCATCAGCATGGCGATTTCTCTGGCCAGTTCTCTGAAATCCTTGGTACTTGTCTCCTTCTTTCTCATTAAAGCCACTTTATGCTGAATCAACGGATGGTCAAATACGTATACCTTGCTCATAATTCCTCCAAATCTTTCTGCTGCTACATTTCGTCCAGCATATTTGTTCTTCTTTCATGACGTCCGCCTTCAAACTCGGTATCCAGCCATGCATCTGTAATTTCAAGGGCAAGATCCGGTGCGGTAGTTCTGCCGCCCAGTGCCAGAATATTAGCGTTATTATGCTGTTTTGTAAGCTTTGCCATTTCTACAGAAGTGCAGAGTCCGCAGCGCACTCCCTTTACCTTATTGGCCGCTATAGAAATGCCGATACCCGTGCCGCATACTACAACTCCCAGATCAGCTTTTCCTCCTGCGACAGCTTCACCGCAGGCTTTTCCGTATACCGGATAATCCACTGATTCTGTAGAGTCAGTTCCCAGATCCAAAACCTCATATCCTCTTTCCTGCAAATGCTTTTTTACAATTTCTTTCAGAGCGACCCCGCCGTGGTCGCTGGCTACTGCAATTTTCATAAGTGTTCCTCTCATTTTTCGTCTTTATACTTTTCTGATATTATATCCTGCCGACTTGAGCATTCTGTTCATGACGGAAAACCCGATGCCCTCTTCCGGCAGTGCCGCCGCAAGTATGATGTCCGCCCCATCTCTGTCTGCCTCTCTGAGCATGGCGAAAAAACGATGTGCTGCTTTTCTCTGCTGGCTGCTGTCAAAACAGATAGGGCAGACTCTGCAGCTTCATCCTCTATGGCTCTGCGCACGGCCTGTTCTTCTCCCTCAAAAACGATCATCTGAGCCTTCGGTGCATAATGCTTATACTTCATGCCCGGTGCCTTCGGTTTAAAGTCACAGTTGTTGAACGGATCAGGCCTCTGATTCAGAGCAGGATCAAGCTCCACAGTCTTTCCCAGCACCTTTTCAAAATCCTCGGCAGTCAGGATTCCGGGACGCAGAATCACGGGGGTGTCTGAGGTCATATCGATCACGGTAGATTCGATACCCACCTGGCAGTCAGTGCTTTCGATGACAGCATCAACTCTTCCGTCAAGATCTTCCACCACATCCTTTGCCGTAGTAGGACTTGGTTTTCCTGAAAGATTGGCGCTCGGAGCCGCAATCGGACAACCGGAGCCGCTGATCAGAGACAGCGCTACGGGATGATCCGGCATCCGTACACCCACAGTAGAAAGTCCTCCTGTCGTTGTGTCAGGAATCACCGGAAGCCGCGGCACAATCATAGTCATTGGTCCCGGCCAGAAAGCCTCCATGAGTTTTTCCATATCCGGCGTTACAGCAGAGGTAAGTTTTAATAAATCGTCTTTTGACGATATATGGACAATCATAGGGTTGTCCGACGGCCGCCCCTTTGCTGCATAGACCTTTCCCACAGCCTCCGCATTCAGCGCATCTGCTCCCAGACCATAAACCGTTTCTGTAGGAAAAGCCACCAGTCCGCCCGCTGCAATAATTTCAGCTGCAGTCGCAATATCTTCAGTTGTATCGGATAGTATCTTTGTATTCATAAATCTTAGAAGTTTTTCATCTTTTCTGCCTGATCATTGGTGATCAGTCCATCAATAATCTCATCCAGATCGCCGTCCAGAATAGAATTGAGCTTGTAAAGAGTCAGACCGATTCTGTGCTCGGAAACTCTTCCCTGCGGGAAGTTGTAAGTTCTGATTCTTTCACTTCTGTCACCCGATCCTACCTGACTCTTTCTGGCTTCAGAAATCTCCTTGTTCTGCTCCTGCACTTTCAGATCGTAAAGTCTTGCTTTCAGAACCTTAAAAGCCTTTTCCTTATTCTTGATCTGTGACTTCTCGTCCTGACAGGTTACCACAAGCCCTGTCGGTTCATGGGTCAGTCTTACTGCAGAGTCAGTGGTGTTTACGCACTGGCCGCCGTTTCCTGAAGCACGATATACGTCTACTCTTACATCATTAGGATTCAGATCCACTTCCACATCATCAACTTCAGGAAGTACTGCTACGGTAGCTGCAGAAGTATGCACACGACCCGCTGATTCTGTTTCCGGTACACGCTGTACTCTGTGCACGCCGCTTTCATATTTCAGTCTGGAATATGCGCCCTTTCCCTTGATCAGAACAACCGCTTCTTTGATTCCGCCGATGCCTGTATCATTAACATCCATCAGTTCAGTCTTCCATCTGTGTCTTTCTGCATAGCGCATATACATTCTCAGAAGATCCTGTCCGAACAGAGCTGCCTCGTCTCCTCCGGTACCGGCTCTGACTTCCAGAATTACGTTCTTTTCATCGTTAGGGTCTTTCGGCAAAAGCAGAACCTTCAGTTCCTCTTCATTTTTTTCAATCTGTTCCTCAAGCTCGCCAATCTCCATCTTCGCCAGTTCTCTCATCTCTTCATCGCTCTCGTTCTCTACGATATCCTTGGCGTCCCGAAGTCCTTCCTTTGCTTTCTTGTATTCCTCGTACTTCTTTACGATAGGCTCCATTTCACCCATCTCCTTGATGTACTTCTGCCAGGTAGGCTGGTCATTGATTACATCAGGATCAGAAACCTTCATAGAAAGCTCCTGGTACTTCTCCACAATAAAATCTAACTTGTCAAACATATATATCTCCTCAAAATTCAAAAGTTTTCAATTCTTATCTAATCGTATATTATATCACAGAAAGGCGCAATAAAAAACCGAAATTCTCTAATTTCAGCGGTTTTTTTGCCTTTCCGGGTCTCTCGTCTGTTCCTTCTTCTGCCGGCTGTTTGGAAAAAATAAAAAAGGCAGATTCATAAATTCCAGTTAACTGCTCACTTCTCTGATATTCCGGAAATATGACAGCACAGTATTTCCGGAACAATAAAAAGAACTGCAATTGGCAGATAGTTCATCTGAACTGCAGTTCTCTGGATTCTTCTGATTATTACAGGTTGTACTTGTTCTTGAACTTTTCAACACGTCCACCACGGTTGATGAACTTCTGCTGTCCTGTAAAGAACGGATGACATGCTGAGCAAACGTCAAGTCTCAATTCCTCTTTTGTTGACCTAGTCACAAAAGTGTTGCCACATGCGCAAGTTACTTTACATTCCTTATAATCAGGATGGATTCCTTCCTTCATGCTTCTTACCTCTTTCCTGTCCTTCTCTTGTCGTCAGCCGAAGACCGGCCGATGTGGACATAAATTTACTGCTCATCAGATGCAGCCTCTATACTATATCACGGCTTTTCGTTGAAATCAAGTGATTTTTGCTGTATTTTTAAAGTCTTTACGCCAAAAATGAAATAAATCATATGACAGACCCATACTGCCGCCCAAAATCAGACATACGCATCCTAAAATTAAGAAAAATAACTTTTTAATACTCATGATCAGAAAATCTCCTTCATCTACCGATATCAGACGGCGGCTCTCGACATGCCAATAGATTCATGCTAAAAATAAAAAGGCTGAACAGCATAATTTGCCATTCAGCCCTTAAGCATTTTTCATTAGTTGTGTGCATCCTAATAGAAGGTCTAATTTGTATTTTCTCTCAACTTTCTTAGTTTTTTGAACCATTGTTTTTCTTGTGCGAAATTATTCCTTTAATTGTATAAACCACTGCACCCAGAAAGAATAGTAAGCACGTAGCACATTTCATAGCTATCTGTCCAAAGGACAAATCTGAATACATTAAAAATTTAAAAGTAATAATTCCGTCGGCAACATAGAATATAAATAAGAGATAAAGCACTATGGCCTGTGT
>CABSEO010000172.1 GCA_902476665.1 uncultured Emergencia sp. | reverse complement strand
TTACCGGACTGTATCTGACATTCCGTTCAGGATTCTTCCAAATCCGTCATTTCGGTCATATTGTCAAAAGTCTCACCAGCAAAGACCGCAGATCTGGCGGCGGTGAAGGCGACAGTAAGAAGAGTCTGACGCCTTTTCAGGCAATTTCTATTGCCATCGGCGGCACCGTCGGCGTAAGTAACATGAGTGGCGTTGCAACTGCCATTGCAACAGGTGGTCCCGGCGCATTATTCTGGCTGTGGGTTGCAGCTCTGCTGGGCATGATCATTAAGACCGCAGAAGTAACACTGGCCGTATATTATAGAGAAAAACAGCCTGACGGCACATTCCGCGGCGGTCCAACCTACTATATGCAAAAAGGTCTTGGTGAAGAGAAAGGATACAAATTCTGGAAAATTTTCGCTGTTATCTTCGGATTCTGCATTTTCATGACCTGGTTTATTACATTACAGAACTTTACTGTATCTGAAGCCATCGGCGGTACTTTTGATATTCCTTATATTGTACCTTCTCTGATTTATGTAGCTGGTATCTATATCATTATTATCGGCGGTATCAAAAAGGTAGGTGTCGTAGCTTCCTATCTGACTCCAATTATGTGTTCATTCTATATCATTGGTTCACTGATTATTTTAGCTGTGAACTATGATCAGCTTCCAAACACATTTGCTATGATTTTTAAAGGTGCTTTCACAGCACAATCTGCTACAGGCGGATTCCTGGGAGCTTCTGTTGCTTATACCATGCGCCTCGGATTTGCCCGTTCTGTCTACAGCAATGAAGCCGGTTGGGGAACATCTCCAATGGTTCACGCTACAGCAAACACAGACCACCCGCTGAAACAGGGTCTGATGGGAGCCTTTGAAGTGTTTATGGATACTATCGTAGTCTGCACTCTGACTGGACTGGTTATTATCTCTACAGGTTTCTGGAGCTCCGGACTCGAAGGTGCTACTTTAACACTGACTGCATTTGAATCTGTTATGGGCTCTGCTGCCAGAATCCTTATCGCTCTGAGTATCTTCCTGTTCGGTCTGACTACTTCTACCGGCTGGTTTACTTATTATCAGGTGATTCTGGATCACAGCCTGAAAGGCAGAGAAAGATTCAAAGCCGTAGCTTCTAAAATCTTCCTGATCGGTACACCGCTGTGGGGATTACTGGTAACAATTCTGACTGTTTACGGAGGCGGAACTCCTGCGCAGCTGTGGGTTGTTGCTGACTTTACAACTGTCTTCCCTACCTTCTTTAATATCATCACCATCTTCCTGCTCAGCGGTACATTCATTAAACTTTTAAAGGACTATAAAGCTCGTTATCTTGGAGAAGGGAAACTGAACCCGGATACAGCTTTATTCTATGAAGATACATTGAAATCAGGAGAGAATAAAAAAGATGCTTAACACAATAGATATCATTTATTATAATGGGAAAATCAGTACTCTCGACGATGCCGACACCTTTTATGAGGCTGTCGGTGTCACTGGCGGTAAAGTGGCTTTTCTAGGTACTACAGAAGACGCTTTAAATCTTAAGGCAGAAGCTAAAATCGATTTAAAAGGACGCCTTCTGCTTCCGGGGTTTGTTGATTCTCATTTACATATGCTCCACTATGCCTTTGTGGAAAACTCGGTGAAACTCTTTGACTGCCGCAGCGTCAGTGATATGCTTTCAGCTGCCGGAAAACGTCTGTCCCAGAGACAGCAGCGTCCGCTGAACTGGCTGTTCTGCCGCGGCTGGAATGAAGAACTGTTTGATGATCCAGAATATCCAAACAAAGATCAGCTGGATGAACTGGCAGATGATATTCCTATTATCATGGTAAGGGTCTGCGGACACACGGCTGTTTGTAACACCTGTGGACTGGAGAAGCTGAAACAGATCAGAGAATATCCGGAAATTCGCCGTGATGTTAACGAAGAAACAGGTGTACTTAAAGAAAACGCAGTTCAGTTCTTCTACTCCATTCTGGATGCTCCGCCCCAGGAAGAAGTGGAATATCTGATAAAATACAGCATACGGGACTTGAATCGTGCCGGCATCACTGCCATTCAATCTGATGATCTTGCTTCCCTTCCGGGAAAAAACTGGCGCAGAATCATGAAGGCATATCAGGCGCTGGATGAAAAAAACGAACTGAACCTCAGAGTCTATGAGCAGTGTCTTTTTGAGCGTTTTGAAGACCTGAAGACATTTATCAGTGAAGGATACCGTACAGGTGACGGCGGAAGGTACTATACCATCGGTCCTGTCAAACTGCTTCAGGACGGATCGCTTGGAGCAAGAACCGCTGCTCTGCAAGAACCATATGAGGGAGACAGCAGCAACCGAGGTCTGATCATTTATTCTCAGGATGAACTGAACGAGATCGTATCTTTCTGTGATAAACATCATATGCAGATTGCAGTACACTGTATTGGTGACAGGGCTATGGACATGGTTATTCAGGCTGTAAAAAATTCTCCTTATCGGAAAGAGAATCCCAAAGACCGTCACGGCATCGTTCATGCCCAGATTACTAACCAGAAGATTCTGGAAGATATGGCAAAAGAACATATTCTGGCATATATTCAGCCCGTCTTCATAGATCTGGATATGGATGTGGTAGAATCTCGGATTGGCAGGAATAGAATGGATAAAGTCTACGCATGGCAGTCCATGTTGGATTTGGGTATCAGAACAATGGGTGGTTCCGACGCTCCTGTAGTAAGTTTCAACATTCTAGAGAACATTTATTTTGCTGTAACAAGAAAAAATATCAATGGTCAGCCGGCTGAAGGATGGCTTCCTGAAGAAAAGCTTTCTCTGGGAGAAGCACTTCGTCTCTTCACAAAATATGCCGCCTACGGTTCCTATACTGAAAACGAAAATGGTACTGTAGAACTTGGCAAAAACGCTGATTTCGTAGTTCTCTCCGAAGACATCTACAAGTCACAACCTGAACATATCAAAGACATTCAGGTGGATATGACGATTGTTGCAGGAAAAACAGTATACGAAAGATAAGATGCTGTTATGACACATATAATTAGAACTTGAACGATTTATACAGAAAGCATGGCCCTTGGCCATGCTTTTCAGTTATCTATTCTTTTACAATGACACCAAGGAGCTTTATCAGTTCCATCGTCTGGTAGGGATTTACGATTGCCCCCTTCAGATCACTGACGTCAGATACCCGAATCCCCTGCAGAACACTGTCAGAGAAATCGATTCCTTTCAGCTTCGTTTTGAAAAAATCAGTACCGATAAACTGATTGTCCTTAAGTTCGAGGTTTTTTAGCGTGCATTCTGAAAAATAAACTTCTGTCAGATCACAGGAAGAAAAGCTGCAGTCCTTTAACTTCGCGCCAGTGAAATTCGCGATACTCATCATACAGTCCTCAAAGCAGACATCAGAAATGCCACACTCCTCAAAATCTGCTCCCGAAAGCTGGCAGTTTTCGAAAGAACATTTTCCAAGCCAGCTTCCTGTGAATTTACTTCCCGCAAACTGGCAGGAAATAAACCTGACATTTTTAAAATCATCTCCTTTAAAACTACAGGAGAGAAAAGTACAATGCGCAAAGCATACGGTATCAAAGTTGAGAGCTCCGAAATTTTCATCAGAAAAATTCTCTCCGCTGAATTTTACACTTTCAATGTCGTACTCCCCTTCCCTGCATCTGCAGATATATGTATAAAAATCTTCCTGTTTTAAATTCAAAAAAACCGATGTTTGAAAAGCCTTCATCAGAAACCTCCTGTCAGCATACGCTAAAACATTATTTACACCTGAATAAATAGAAGTCTGCTTTTTCAGTATACCATAATCACACTGATTTAGTAAGGCGAAAAACTTGACTCTCATAATCCTTTATGCTAAAATTATAAAATATAAAAAGTGAATATCCAAAACCGATGAATAAGAGTAGTAACCGGTGAACGGAATCTTTCAGAGAGCGGCAGATGGTGGAATTGCTGCAGAGAACGAACCGGCCAATGGACTTATGAGGGCAAACAGAACGGCAGTCAGCTTTTGTATAGATGTCCTGCTTAGTATGGGAGACGGGATTCGACCGTAACATCGAATGACATATGACAGTATGTTTAGAGTGCGTTTCCGTTTAGAGACGAATCAGGGTGGTACCGCAGAAGCTTCAGCTTTTGTCCCTAATATGGCAGGGATAGAAGCTTTTTTTATTGTAAAAGGCAGTGGCTTATCGGTCTGCAGACTGTTCTGCTCTCCGTCAGACTGCCGATAAAAAACAAAGAAATGAGGTAATATAACATGAAAAGAGTTTTTTCAGGCGTTCAGCCTACAGGTAATATCCATCTGGGAAATTATTTAGGTGCCCTTCGTCAGTTTGTTGAACTTCAGGATGATCATGAATGCATCTATTGTATTGTAGATCTTCACGCTATCACAGTTCCACAGGATCCAAAGAATCTGAAGGAACATATACTGGATGTAGCTGCGCTTTATCTGGCAGTAGGCGTAGATCCGAAAAAATCCATTGTATTCGTACAGTCTGATGTTTCAGGACATACAGAACTGTCATGGATTCTCACCTGTAATTCCTATACAGGTGAACTTTCCAGAATGACTCAGTTCAAAGCAAAGAGTCACAATAAAGAGTCCGCACCGACCGGACTGTTTACCTACCCTCTTCTGATGGCGGCGGATATCCTGCTCTATGATACAGATGTGGTCCCTGTAGGAAATGATCAGAAACAGCACATCGAACTGACCCGTGACATTGCCATCAGAGTCAATAACACGAAAAAGAAAACTTTTGTAGTCCCAGAAGGCCGTTATCTCAAAGAAGGTGCAAGAATTATGGCCTTAGACGATCCGACTCAGAAAATGAGCAAGTCTGCAGAAAACATTCATAGCAGAATTTCTCTGCTGGACGATCCTGCAAAGATTAAAAAATCCATCATGAAAGCTACTACCGATTCTGAAGGTATAGTAAGATTTGATCCAGAAAATAAACCCGGTATCAGTAATCTTATGAATATCTACAGTGTCCTGTCCGGAAAATCATTACAGCAGCTGGAAAAAGACTACGAAGGAAAAGGTTATGGCGACTTTAAAAAGGATCTGGTGGAAGTTGTGATAGACGCCCTTGCCCCTATCAAAGCCAGATATGAAGAAATTCGCTATTCTGGTGAGCTTCTGGAAATTTTAAAGGACGGTGCTGAAAGAGCGCGTGCTATTGCAGATCCTGTTATGAAACGTGTAAAAGATACTTTCGGTCTTGGACTTTAAAAAAAATGATATATCAGAAAACAAAGACGGTTGATGTAATAAACATCAACCGTCTTTTGGTGCACCAGACAGGAATCGAACCTGCGGCCTTCACATTCGGAGTGTGCTACTCTATCCCCTGAGCTATGGGCGCAAAA
>CABSEO010000171.1 GCA_902476665.1 uncultured Emergencia sp. | reverse complement strand
CGTATCTCGGAAGCGATTCTGATCTTCAGATTGCCGGAAGAGCCAGAAAGCTGATGCAGCGTCTGGGCATGTGGGCATCTGTATATGACTGTGCCATTGTGCTGATCGGCCACCTCAATAAAAAAGAGGGAACAAAGGGACTTTACCGGAGTCTTGGCAGTATCGATGTTGTGGCAGCGGCACGAAGTGTCCTTCAGGTGGAACGAGATCCTAAAGACGCTGACATTCGTATCGTGCGGCAGATAAAAAACAGTCTGGCTCCATCCGATGGAGAGATTCGTTTTTCAATAACTGCAGAAGACGGATTTCGTTGGCTGGAGTGTGAGATTGCACCAGACCCAACAGCGGAGCCGGAATCACCAAATTTTGAATCGAAGACTGAAAAAGCAGCATATCTGATAAAAAAGCTGCTATCTGAAGGAGACATGAGGTCCAGAGAAATTTATATACGGATGAGCGATGAAGGAATCAGCCGCAGGACAGCAGAAAATACAAAGAAAGAACTCGGCATCCGAAGTTATCGGAAGATGCGTCAGTGGTATTGGAGCATAAAGCCGGAAGAATGAGAGGAAGTACATGATAAGAAGTGAAGCAGAAGCGGTAGACCGCAAGCAAAGGATAAGAGACAGATACAAAGGTGTGGATACCTCTGAATTAGAGGTTATCCCGGCAAAAGCAGTGGAGGGGCTTGGAGAAAGCACCTCTATTCGGCGTGTCGCCGCTTATGTCCGTGTTTCTACTGATAATGATGAGCAGACTTCTTCTTATGAACTTCAGAAAAATTATTATACAGAGTACATAAAGGCACAGCCGGGATGGGAGTTCGTTGGAATTTACGATGATGAAGGCATCAGTGGAACATCGCTGGAGCATCGTAAGGGAATGCAGCAGTTGATTGAAGATTGCAAAGCAGGAAAGATAGACCTAGTCCTTACGAAGTCCATCGCCCGTTTTGCCCGAAACATTGTGGATTGCCTTTCTGTCATTGAAACACTGAAAGATCTTGATCCACCTGTAGGTGTGAAATTTGAAGCGGATAATATTTATACGCTTGACAGTAACGGTCGTATGATCCTGACGATTTTGGCATCAGTTGCCGAAGAAGAATCTCATTCCAAGTCAATCATTATGAACTGGTCCATTGACCGCCGGTTCAGCCGCGGACTGTTCCTGACGCCTGCTCTGCTTGGATATGATCAGGATGAGGACGGCAATCTTGTAGTGAATCCAGCGGAGGCTCAGACGGTAAAGGTCGTTTACTATCTGTACCTGAATGGATTTTCATTTACTGAGATTGCAGAGCTTTTGACAGAATATGGTCGGAAGACAAAATTGGGGAACACAGAGTGGAACCCAGGCACTCTTGCAGGTGTCATTGCCAATGAACGCCATTGTGGAGATGTGCTGGCGAGAAAGACTTTCACGCCAAATTTTCTAACACATAAATCAAAGAAAAATAATAATGATCGGACGCAATACCGGCAAAGGGATCATCACGAGGCAATCGTGTCCAGAGAAGTCTATAATGCAGCAAATCATCTGCGGGCATCCAGAAGTTATGCAAAGAAAAATCGTCCTTTGCCAGTTTTGAGTGTCGTGAATGATGGAATCCTACGAGGATATGTTCCTTTCGACAAGGACTGGACTGGCTTTTCAGCGGAGGAATATCGAGAGGCATCTGAAAGTGTGATGCAAGAGAAGCCGGCCGATACCACAGAGGTTATGAATCTCCTGGATCTTTCTGGCTATGAAGTAGTACGGGCGCAGTATTTCTCAACGTTGCGGAATCCGGCCATGACGATTTCAAATGGCAAGTTGCGTTTCAATACTGCCTGCCTGAAAAAATTTGAAGATGTGGAGTATGTGGAACTGCTTCTGAACTCGGTTGATCGCTGTGTTGCAATCCGGCCGTGTGAAAAGAGCAATCCGAATGCGATTCACTGGGGAAAGCTGAAGGAAGGTCGGTGGTGTGCCAGTACACTTGGATGCCGTGGTTTGGCAAAGACCCTTTTTGACATCATGGAATGGGAAGAAGGATTGAAATACCGTTTCCGGGGTCAGTTTGTGGAGCAGAGAGATAATAAGCTGATGCTTTTTGAACTGGATGAACCGGAGATGGTAAAAATTGAGGAGATTGTTCTGCCACCGAAGGAAGAAGAATCGGAAGGCAAGACAGTCAAGCAGACAATCTACATTTTCCCACCAGAATGGGCAGGAACTTTTGGACAGCCGATTACGAGTATTGCACAAGTCGGTATTTTGCAGCAGGAGCATTACTCTGGAAACTGGGATGTACTCCGGCCAGCCACAGAAATAGAAGAAATGAATACATTTACCGCAGATGGTTTGAATGCACTGCTCCATGAAGCGGAAAAGATAATGGAAGGATGGACAGATACGGATGAATGAAGATACAATTATTGTGCCTCCGGAAGAGCAGGCAGAAAATGATAGAGACGCAAGAGCGGAAGAATTAGAAAATACATTTTCCTATGATGGATACCAGGTCGTGCGGAAGGAGCTGTTTGCACATCTCCGTGACCCCGCGATCGTGATCCGCAAGGACAGCATCACATTTAACACGGCCTGCATCACCGGGCTGGAAGATGTGGTTTATGTACACGTCATGTTCAACAGTGATTTGAAGCGTATTGTTGTATGCGGCTGTGATGAAAACGACAAGGACGCTCTGCGCTGGTGCATCGCCAAGCCAGATAAACGTAAAAGCCGGAAGATGACCTGCAAGCCTTTTTCAGAACTGGTGTATAAGGAAATGGGCTGGGATACCGAATGCCGGTATAAGATGCTTGGATACAGAATTTCCTTTGAGGGTGAAACTCTGTACGTTTTTGATCTGCTTGTGCCGGAGATCTTCCATGAAAGCCAGAAACGGAAAAAAGGAGCAACCCAGAATGCTACAGGAAACGAAGCCTGCGGATAGCAGAAAGGGATTTTACCCGGATGATATTGCAGGTACTTTTGGCGTACCTGTAGAAGAACATTTGAAAGAAAACGAAATCAAGCAGATAGATGGTTATGTATCAATGGGAATCCTGACAGGAAAGCCCGTCCCCGACACCGGGAAAGATTAAAAAGATCACTCGGACACCAAGGGAGAAGTGCGCCCATTTTTAAGGAGGGGAGAGAAGTGAACGAAAGAATATGGAACCAGCGGATGCTGGGTCTGACTTTTAATGTCGAAGATGGAAGGATCACAATCTTCCGCAGCACATTGGAAGCATTAGGCTGGCCAACCCACTATCGTTTTTTGTACAATCGGAAATCAAAACAGGTAGCTGTGCAGAACTGTACGGCTGAAGATGCAGGAGCTCATAAGACACCGAAGCCGACTGTGAGCAACAGCTGCGAGATCAAGTGCGTGGCATTGGTGCGGATGATCTACCGGGACATGCGGTGGAACCGGAACAATACATATCGTCTGGAGGGGAAAAGCATCCCCAGACAGCAACTTGTGAGTTTCGATTTAGGCACTCCGTTTTTGGTCGAAAACGGGAAAGCTCTTGACGAAAATCCAAGCCTCACAAAGCCCCTGTGTGGCGAAAGATTGTCCGCTGCGGAAAGTTCCTCGGCCTCGCCAATTAAACGCGACAGTGGGACGCTGTGAGGGGTGTGTGGCGAAGTCGGCAAAAGGCAGCCAACCGGGTAAGGATCCAGGATGCTTGCAAGGCAGCAAGGTGGAAGGTGACCGGGTGGGCAGGAGCTATACAGACAAGTCTACTCAACAAGTGAATAAAATCACTTTTGCACCTATGAACGTAAAAAATAAGTGATTAAGCTCACTTATGGCTATTGGAAATAAGTGATTTTGTTCACTTAGAAAAAGTGAGCTTTTTACGCCACCCGGAGTTTTGGGTGATGCTATCATTTGGTAAAAATAAGTGATTATAATCACTGAAAATCATTACAAACTGAAATAAGTGAGCTTAATCACTTATAAGGAAAAAAGTGAATATTTTACGCTCTGATGTACTTTGAGGTCGTCGATTAGTCAATAATCGGCGGCTTCTTTTTTATGCCCGGAAAAGTGGGTATGTAGCGACATATGGCAATAAGTGAGCTTTATACGCCACCGTCGAGCAACTTCTCCGAACAAATTTGAGTGCAGAAATGTCTACTCAACAAACCGCATTGACGTAAGGTCTGACCAATCAGCTGCTGAGCGCCATGGGCAAAAGCCCGCTGCCCATTGAGAGCGCTACCGTCGAACAGTTGGTGACTGCCGGCATCACGAGCATTGCGGCACTGATCGCATGGTGGAAGAACAATTCCTTCACCAAGGAGGCCATTGCGGCAGACGCCGAGTATGACCGACTGCGCAAGCAGAACGGAAAGTAATTGTATTTGAGGCGGGAGGAAAAAAGGCGAGGGATATCCTGACTGAATGTTTTTCTCTGACCGCCTGAAATAGTTTCATCTGGCGCTTATCGAGGACCCGATAGGTCGAAAATTCAAAATGAAGTGACCGGATGAAAAAAGTCCCTGTGATATTTCGTTTGGCACCTTGAAGGGGCGTGAGCGAATATTACAGGGACTTTTATTTTTAGCATGAGTGGAGTGCTAAAGGGAAAAAAGAGGTCGACGGAACGTACATTATTCGTACATATTTGACTAAATACAACGCAGGCGCGATGAAAAAATGGGAAGTCACAAAATCTTAACAAAGAAAAATCGCAAAACCCCTTGATTTTTCAGGGCAAGATGAGTACAATACACTTAGCACTCAGAGAAAAGGAGTGCTAAACCACTGCGGGGCACACACGAAGCCCCCGCAGGACGCAACAAAGTTTCAAATAAATTCAATATAATTGGAGGGCAAGAATTATGAAGATCATTCCTCTTGCAGACCGTGTTGTCATTAAGACTGTTGAAGTTGAGGAGACCACCAAGGGCGGCCTGATCCTGACCGGCAGCGCAAAAGAGAAGCCGCAGGTCGCACAGGTCATCGCGGTGGGCCCCGGCGGTGTCGTGGACGGTAAGGAAGTCAAGATGACCGTCAAGGTCGGCGACAAGGTCCTCACCAGCAAGTACTCCGGCACTGAGGTCAAGGTGGACGGCGAAGAGTGCACCATCGTGCGCCAGAGCGACATTCTGGCTGTTGTGGAAGACTGAAACTGAATTTTCCCTTTTCAATTGAGCTTGTATTATAAAGGAGCGATGTATTATGGCAAAGCAGATCAAGCAGGGCGAGGACGCTCGCAAGGCACTGTGTGCCGGTATTGATACCCTGGCTAACACCGTTAAGATCACCCTCGGCCCCAAGGGCCGCAACGTGGTGCTGGGCAAAAAGTTCGGCGCACCGGTCATCACCAACGATGGCGTGACCATCGCAAAAGAGATCGAGCTGAAGGACGAGTTCGAGAACATGGGCGCACAGCTGGTGCGTGAGG
>CABSEO010000170.1 GCA_902476665.1 uncultured Emergencia sp. | reverse complement strand
CATGCTCATTCATCGGGCAGCCAAAAGTTGTTATATGAAATGTTTTGTCCATGTAAAAATCTCCTGTCTTAAAAAATACACCTGCAAAAAAAATTGCAGCGTGTTTATGATACCTTTTTATTTTACAGAACAAGGACGATTAAGTCAATGCAATCGATGGTAACAGATACAAAAAATCTCTGAACAGAATTTGTAGCAGACGGTTACAAAACGGTTCATATTTTATGCAAGCAAAAACTGCTCCAACAATTTGGAACAGCAGAACCGTCAATACCAGACAGAAAAGACTTCCTTTTTTCACAGTAAATCCCCTCCTGAGCGATAAGTCAGACTTTTTCGCTCACGCATGGTATACTGATTTCGGGTATTGAGATTAGGGAGAATAAAGGAAAAAGTTCATTTTATTTTCCCCATATCTCGGAGTGATATTCTCTAGTATTTTAATGCAAAATTCTAAAAATATTTCAAAAATCACTACTATAGAGATTTTCCCAGTTCATAGGCTTTTATCAGATAATCAGTCTTTTTGAGAGACTCTGTATCGCCACATCCGGCTGCATTGAGAATTCCTGCAATTTCCCAGTCCAGATACTCTGCCATCCCTAGAAATGCCGCATTGGCTCCTTCTGCAGTTTCCGGTGTTTCATCAGCCATAGTTGTCAGCAAAACGGTTTTTTTGGCATTATGCAGGATTTCATCATTGGCATAAAAACGATCAATCACTGTCTTAATCTGTGCGCTGAAGGTACAGTAATAAATCGGTGACGAAAAGACTACTGCTTCTGCGGAAACAAGCATTGGATTCAATTCCTCCATATCATCTTTGAAAACACATTCTTTCTCTCCGGTTCTGCATTTGTCACATGCAATACAAGGATGAATGCTCTTAAAAGCAGCATCGAAACGATCCACTTGATGCCCGGCTTCCATAGCACCTTTGATAAACTGTTCTGAGAGCGCAGCACTCGTCCCTTGCCTATGCGGACTTCCGGTAATTAAAAGTATTTTCATTGTACAGTTCCTTTCTGTTATTATCTGCTTAGAAGTCAAAAATACGCAGACTGCAAGTGCATTCTGCGTATTTTCTTTAGTACTTATTCAGCATCTTCTGCATCTTCTTCAGCCGGTTCTACATCAGCATCCAGTGTTTCTTTGATGCTCAGGCTGATTCTCTTTCTTTCCTTATCGATTTCCAGAATCTTCGCATTCACTTCCTGACCGATTGAAAGCTCGTCAGCAATATTGGTCACTCTCTTATGAGCTACCTCTGAAATGTGTACCAGTCCGTCAAGACCCGGTTCCAGTTCAATGAATGCACCGTATTCTTTAATCTGAACAACTTTACCTGTTACAACCTGTCCAACCTGATAATTCTCATCAATCACGGACCATGGTTCAGGAACTGTCTGTTTCAGGCCCAAGGAAATCTTTCCTTTTTCTTCATTCATGGAAAGAATTTTAACCTTAACTTTTTCACCAATCTGCAGAACTTCCTGCGGGTGTTTCAGCTTACCCCAGGAAATCTCAGAGATATGTAACAGACCATCAATACCGCCCAGATCAATAAATGCACCATAATCAGTAAATCTCATGACTGTGCCTTCTACGATGTCGTCTACATGCAGACTTTCCCAAACAGCAGCAATCTTCTTCTGCTTTTCTTCATTGAGAACGACCTTGCGTGAGAATACAACTCTGCCTCTTCTCTGATCCACTCTGCTTACTCTTACCTCCAGAGTCTGTCCAATAAATTCGTCTGCGTTTTCCACGAATTTGTCGGAAAGCTGAGAAAGCGGAATAAAACCGGTTACTTCTTTATAGGCTGCAATTACGCCGCCGTTTACCTGTTTTACAACCTTTACAGAAATAATAGATTTATTTTCAAGAGCTTCGTTAATCTCATTCCAGTGCTCATTAATTTCAAGCTTTTTCTTTGAAAGTAAGATTCCACCATCGCCGTCGTCAGTCTTGACAACCTTTGCCTGGATCTCATCGCCTTCTTTAAATAAATCAGTCAGCTTCTGTCCTTCCTCTAAAGTTACTTCTTCCACAGGAAGAATTCCGTCCTTTTTGCAACCCATGTTCACGATAACTTCTTTCTCAGTAACCTGATGAACCTTACCGTCAACGATTTCGCCAGTGCGCGGTAGTCTTAAAGACGCATCGATTTCATCCATGAAATCTTCCATTGAAACTTTTTCGTTAGTGATCATTTCACTCATGTTAGCAATAACCTCCTTAATTACGCATTCAGGTGTCGAAGCACCCGCTGCAACTCCTATTCTATTACATTTTTGCAATTCTTTCAATGGTAAATCTCGAATATTTTCAATAAAATATGAATTTTTGCAGTTTTTTTTGGAAATTTCATATAATTTGCGAGTATTCGAGCTGTTTCGACCACCCACAATGACCATTGCGTCTACAGTTTTTGAAAGAGATTCGCACGCTTCCTGCCGCTCTCTGGTAGCATTACAGATAGTATTATGGATTTCAGCGCAGATACCTTTTTCTGAAAAAGCTTCGACAATCTCCGACAGAAGTTCTCTCTTAATGGTAGTCTGGCATACCAGAAAAACTTTTTCTGCATCTACAGCTTCTGCCTCTTTCCTGTTTCCGATAATCAGAGCCTGATTCCTGCACCATCCGTTAATACCCTTTACCTCAGGATGTTCCCTGTCACCGACTATAACTATGACTTTTCCCGCCTGATCAGCTTCATAAACCAGTTGATGAATCCGTTCAACAAAAGGACAGGTCGCATTGACAATTGTAAGTTTCTCCTTTTCCGCTCTCTCAAAAAAAACCTGAGATTCACCGTGAGATCGAACAATAATCACATCCCCTTCTCCGGCTTCCGCAAGATCATAGATAACACCTACGCCCTGTTTTTTCAGATTATCGGTTACGGACTGATTATGGATCAGCTGGCCGCAGGTGTAAATATTGCCGTTCAGTTTATGTTCTCGCTTCAGTCTAATCTGCTGTTCTGTCTTTTCGATAGCCTGCTTCACTCCGAAACAAAACCCTGAATGCTCAGCCCTTATGATTTCTGCCATATTTCTTTTCCAATCCTTCTAAAAATTTCTTAAATGATGCTTCTGAACCATTAGATGTCGGCCTGTAGTATTTTACACCTTCTCTGTACAGATTATCCGGAAGATACTGCTGCGCCACATATCCGCCATAAGCATGCGGATAAAGATAATCTTTCCCGATACCCTGTGCTTTTGCTCCCTGATAATGGTTGTCGCGGAGATGCAGAGGCACTTCGTCGATTTTTTTATTCTGAATATCAGAAAGTGCTTCTGCATAAGCCTGATAGACAGCATTTGACTTAGGCGCTGAGGCCAGCAGAATGACAGCCTGAGACAGATTGATGACTGCTTCAGGATATCCCACCATCAGAGCCGCCTGCACACAGGAAGTTACAATAGAGATAGCTGAGGGATAAGCCATACCGATATCTTCACTGGCAATGACCATCAATCTTCTTCCCAGCATCTGGATATCTGCTCCCCCGTCAACAAGCCTTGCAAAATAATGGATGGCTGCATCGGGATCGCTGCCTCTGATGGATTTCTGAAGCGCAGACAACAGATTATACCTGTCATCTCCCTTCTCAAAAAAACCAATCTTTCGCTGCATAGCCTCTGCCACCATCTCTTTGGTGATCTTCTGAGACAGATCCAGATTGTCCACAATAAAACCGAGGGTGTCTAAAGAGACTCTTCCGTCTCCTCCTGATAAATCAGCCAGAATATCTATGGCATCTTCATCATAATCAATCTGCAGATTTCCCAGTCCTTTCTCTGTATCAGTCAGGGCTCTCAGCAGTAAATTTTTAATATGAGCGGTGTCAAGGCGCTTAAATTCATAAAGATTCCGTACTCTGCTAAGCACCGCATTGTTAATTGAAAAATAGGGATTTTCTGTGGTGCTGCCGATAAATTTCAGCACTCCGTCCTCCAGCGCTTTGAGCAGAGAATCCTGCTGGAGCTTATTCCATCGGTGAAACTCATCGATATATACATAAGTGGTTCTTTTCTCCAAGCCGTAAAATCTCAGTTTAGCATTGTCTATCAGCTCTTTCAGCTCCTTAGTACCGGTAGTTGAAGCGTTGATTTCCGTAAATCCCGCATCCATCTCTCTTGCAATAATTCGTGCCAGAGTTGTCTTTCCCGTGCCGGAGGGACCATAAAAAATAGCTGAATCAAAAGTCTTATTCTTGATCGCATGATACAAAAGCGATCCCTTATACATAAAATGCTCTTGTCCGACAAAATCCTCAAGGCAATCGGGTCTCATTCTGGTTGATAGTGGTATCATAAATCTAACTGTTCCTCATTTCTTTTCTTTAGTGTCAATCAGATCAGAACCTGGTGACAAAAATGTCATCCACATATTCTGACTCTGTATTTTTCAAGGTTTCCAGAGCCTCTTCCTTGGTATCAACCAGAGGACTTATCACCTTATACTGATCTTCTTTTTTCTTAATCTGTACATCTATGCCTTCCTGTCTCAGCTTGTCTGCAAGTTCCTCAGCACGATCTCTGCTGCTGAACAGGCCAAACTGAAGGGCATAGCCCTTTTCAGTTTCAGCATCCTGATCATCGCCTTTGGCGCTCTGAGCTCCACCTTCTTCACTGCTGTCAGCATTATTCTCTGTTCCATCATCATTCTCAGATTCAGGACTATCGTCACTGTGAAATACGTCTGTCAGTTTTGACGGAAAGTCAAGTTTCAGTACCTCCGTATCATACCCCAGCAGCGGTGCAATGATAAAACGAGCTGTCAAATAACCGCAAATCACTGCCACAATCATTATACCAACAAATCCAAGAAATTTCACCCCGGAATTTCCTCTATGACTTCTGTATCTCCTGATTTTTCTTCTATTCACTTTTCTGCCTCCCCATATGTATTGCTATCATCATATGCAGAAAAAAGAAAAATATGAAGGAATAAAGAAAATACCGGAAAGCCTTGGATATATCAGATCACATTCTTCCCGGTATCTTTTCTTTATTAAGCAATAAAGGGCGATTTTTTATTGCAGCATTGGTTAATCAACTTACACATAGTATCTTTATTCAATTCCGCAAAGGTATGCCTCAAGCTGGTGAAGTACTGATTTATATCCGTACCTGTCTTCTCTGACTATTTCGGAACACTTCCTCAGATAAACAGCCCCTTCCTGGCTGCATTTATCAGCCAGATGAAGAAGTAAATCTGCTATCTTTTCTGCGATAGAGCTGCCGATCTGCGCCGGCATATAAAGAACTTTGACGTCTGAAAAGTCCTTTCTGATATATATGTATCTGGATTCTACTTCAAAACTGTCGTCAGGTATATAATATTGCCCGCACTGATGAACCCCCATATACAAGGCTGTCACCACTGAAAGGGCATCTTCCGCTGAAATCCATTCCAT
>CABSEO010000169.1 GCA_902476665.1 uncultured Emergencia sp. | reverse complement strand
CTGCCGATGCCAGTACAGTAATCCAGCCTGTTCCCTTAAATACTTCAAAGTTAGGTTTGAAGATAAATTCCAGCCCTTCTGCGGCACCAGGCAGCGTGCAGCTTCTGATTACTGTAATGATCAGAAGCACTGCCAGCCCCGGCATTGCAACAGAGCAGAACTTTTCGATACCACCGGATACACCTCCCATGACGATCAGTACAGTGACAATAATGAAAATGCCTGTGTAGACAAGGGCAGGAGCACCGCTGCCCACAAATGTTTCAAAGAAAACTCCACTGTCCTCACCGTTAATACCGAAATCGGCACCCAAAATATCTCCCAGATTGGATACCAGGTACTTCAGTACATAACCGCCCAGTACACAGTAGAATGTCAACAGGAAAAACGGAGACAATGTGGCTATCCAGCCGTTAAAAGTAAAACGTCGGTCAGCTTTTTCATAAGAACCAATGGCGGCCTTCTGTCCCTTTCTTCCGATAGCGAATTCTCCCAGCATACAAGGGTAACCGATAAAAACGGCCATTAAAAGATAAAGAATAAGGAATGCAAAACCACCGCCGTTACCCATTTTATACGGGAACCCCCACAGGTTGCCCAGGCCTACAGCCGAACCGACTGCGGCCATCAGAAATCCGAAATTGGATTTAAACTGACCTTTACTATTATCCAAATAATCCACCTCCTGATGCGATGATAGTTAATAAATCAGAAATTAGTTCGCGGATTTATTATAGGAGGAAAATGAAGGGGCTGCAATGTCAGCAGTGTCAAATAGGACTTCAGTATTAGACAGTATAAGGAAAATCGTACTATTGTTTACACTGCTGCTTTTTATATTTTTCTAAAAAATAAACTGAAGGTTGTCTGTCCGGGAAAGATAAGGTAAAATAAAATACGGTTCAATTAAAATCTTAAATATGACTGCAGGAGTATAGAAATGGCAATTGAAAAGGTGAAAGAATACTTTGATAAGCTGGGCATCAAGGATCGGATTCAGGAATTTGATGTTTCCAGTGCAACTGTGGATTTGGCGGCAGAAGCGGTAGGTGTTGAGGGCGCCAGAATCTGCAAAACTTTATCCTTCAAAAGTCAGGAAGGGTGCATACTGATTCAGATGGCCGGGGATGCTCGGATAGACAATCGGAAATTCAAGGACTTCTTCGGATTTAAAGCAAAAATGCTCACTGCCGAAGAAGTGGAGTTTTATACTGGGCATGCAATTGGAGGCGTATGTGCTTTTGCAATTGAAAATCCTCATGTGGAAGTTTACTGTGATGTTTCGCTGAAACGATTTGAAACTGTATTTCCTGCATGTGGAAGCTCAAACAGCGCCATAGAGCTGACCTGTGACGAGATTTTCAGGTTTTCTCTGGCGAAGGAATGGATTGACATCAGTAAATTGCCGGAACAGGAGAAGAATGATGGAAAAACTCGATAGGAAAGGATTGATAAAAAAAGAAGCCAGAAGGATTCTGTTTTGTACCGCAGGTGCGCTTCTTTATGCGTTTAATCTGCAGAGCTTTGTCAGAACAGGCGGACTGTTTCCGGGAGGCTTTGCAGGTATTACACTGCTGATTCAGCAGATTGGCGATACCTTTTTCCATGTATCTCTGCCTTACACCCTGATTTATATTCCGCTGAATTTAATACCTATTTATATAGGTATACGGTATCTGGGCAAAAGATTTACCTTTTATTCGATTTATGTGATTGTGCTCAGCAGTTTTATGACGGATATTCTGCCGTCTGTGACCATTACCTATGATGTGCTGCTGATTTGTATCTTTGGCGGTATCGTAAACGGAGCGGCAATTTGTCTGTGCCTGTTTGTGGGGGCCAGTGCGGGTGGAACGGATTTTATCTCAATTTATTTCACCCAGAAGCGGGGGATTGATACCTGGAACTATATTTTCATGGGTAATGTCTGTATCCTCATTGTAGCAGGAATTCTGTTCGGATTTGACAAAGCATTGTATTCCATTATTTTTCAGTTCTGCTCCACACAAGTGATTCAGACATTATACAAACGCTATCAGAAGCATACCCTGCTGATCATCACTGAACAGCCCAATGTACTTTACGGAAGAATTAAAGAAATCACCAACCACGATGCTACATTATTCAGGGGAATCGGCTGCTATCAGGGGGCAGAGAGGAATATGCTGTATTCAGTGGTTTCCAGTGAAGAGGTTAACAGAGTGCTGAGCGCTATCAGAGAGGCGGATCCTCAGGCTTTTGTAAATGTAATCAAAACCTCACAGGTAGACGGATGGTTTTACAACAGACCAAATGATTAAGAAAATGATAAAGAAAAGAGCGAAGGAGAATTGCGGTAATGAATTTTTTGGAAGAAAGAATTATCAGAGACGGAGTAGTCAAAGAAGGCAATGTTTTAAAAGTAGACAGCTTTTTGAATCATCAGATGGACATTCAGCTTTTTGAACAGATGGGAGAGGAATTTAAGAAAAGGTTTGCAGACAAGAAGATCAATAAAATCCTGACGATCGAAGCCTCAGGTATCGGTATAGCCTGTATTGCTGCCAGATACTTTGAGGTTCCGGTAGTCTTTGCAAAGAAAGCAAAGAGCATCAATATCGACGGTGAGATGTATACTGCGGAAGTGGAGTCGTTTACCCATAAAACGAAGAATCAGGTTATCGTATCTAAAAAATTCCTTGGTGAAGGAGACAAAGTGCTGATTATCGATGATTTTCTGGCCAACGGCTGTGCGCTCCAGGGACTCATTCAGCTGGTACAGGCTGCAGGAGGACAAGTGGAAGGCATTGGAATTGCCATTGAAAAGGGATTTCAACCGGGAGGACAGATCATACGAAATCTGGGATATCAGCTGGAATCTCTGGCAATTGTGGATGCCATGGATCATGTCAGCGGTGAGATCACTTTCAGAGAACAGTAGACAATTCAGGAGGATATATGAAGAACAGTATCAGTAATATTTATCAGCTGGAGGGAAGAGTGCCTGTAGGACGGGCAATTCCATTCGGTCTGCAGCACATCCTGGCAATGTTTGTTGCAAATATTGCACCGATTATCATCGTGGCTGGGGCATGCGGTCTGTCTGCTTCCGATACGGCCATGCTGATCCAGAGCGCTATGATTATTGCGGGAATCGGAACAGCGATTCAGCTGTATCCTGTATGGCGGCTGGGTTCAGGCCTGCCTATTGTAATGGGCATCAGTTTTACCTTTGTTTCCATATTCTGCTTTATTGGACCTACCTACGGGTACGGAACAATTCTGGGAGCCACTCTGGTAGGGGGTATTCTGGAAGGTACGCTGGGTCTCTTTGCAAAATACTGGACAAAGCTGATTACACCGGTTGTTGCCGCAAGTGTAGTGACTTCCATCGGATTTTCCCTTTTGTCAGTTGGAGCAGCGTCTTTTGGGGGTGGCAGCGGCGCTGAAGACTTCGGTTCTGCGACCAATCTGATTCTGGGCAGTATCACTCTGGTCTGCTGTATCGTATTCAACATTGTGGCAAAATCCTACTGGAAACAGCTTTCTGTTTTATTCGGCCTGATTGTGGGATATATTGCGGCAGTGATTATGGGC
The DNA here is from genome assembly GCA_902476665.1 of uncultured Emergencia sp. GTDB lineage: Bacteria > Bacillota > Clostridia > Peptostreptococcales > Anaerovoracaceae > Senimuribacter. The sequence continues at coordinate 1,861 of CABSEO010000169.1, read as the reverse complement.
ATGGTAGACTTTACAGGTCTGAGTGATGCCGGAATTATCACGTTACCGAAACTTATGCCTTTTAAACCCGAATTCCATCCGGGGGCAATTGTTTCCGTCTTTCTGATTTTCCTGGTATCTGCAACAGAAACAATTGGGGATACATCCGCACTGGCCTCTACGGCTCTGGGCAGAAATGCGAAAGAAAAAGAAACTTCCGGCTCCATTGCCTGTGACGGTTTCATCAGTGCACTGTCATCAGTGTTCGGCTGTCTGCCGATTACTTCCTTCAGTCAGAATATCGGTCTGGTTGCCATGACAAAGGTAGTCAACAGATTTACCATTCTCATGGGCGCAATTATTATGATTCTGGCAGGACTGTTTCCCATTTTCGGAGCATTTCTCGCTACGCTGCCGGAAGCAGTTCTTGGGGGATGCACCATTATGATGTTTGGAACCATTGTTGTCAGCGGTATTCAGATGATTTCCCGCTGTGGTTATACACAGAGAAACATCAGCATCGTTGCGCTATCCCTCAGTGTGGGCATCGGTTTTACACAGGTGCCTGAGATCTTTTCTATTTTCCCTCAGATTATACAGAATGTCTTTGCGGAAAACTGTGTGGCTGTCGTATTTCTGGTAGCAATCATTCTGAATCTGGTGCTGCCGAAAAATATGGAAGCAGCGGGAGAGGCTCTGAAAGAGGAAGTGTCGTGTGAGAAGAATTAAAAGAATACATATACGGTAAAAAAGCAGAAAAAACAGTGCAGCAGAAAGACTCGCACTGTTTTTTTCTGAGTAAAGAGATAAGAAAACGAGAACATCTGTTTGCGGAAACAATACAAATATGTTATACTGAAAAAACAGTAAAAGAATTATTTCTGGGTATAAATAGAAGTTGAAAAGAAATTTATATTGGATTAAGATAAGATGGTGTGAAATCGAATCCATCGGATATCGCAAAGGAGTTTTCAGCATGGATCATTTTAAACTCGTATCGGAATATGCACCTACAGGTGATCAGCCTCAGGCTATAGAAACGCTGGCAGACGGCGTACTGCAGGGAAAGAAGCATCAGACGCTGATGGGTGTAACCGGTTCAGGGAAGACCTTTACTATGGCCAATATCATTGAAAAGGTGAACAGGCCGACACTGGTTATTTCCCATAACAAGACTCTGGCAGCTCAGCTCCATGGTGAGTTCAAGGAGTTTTTTCCTGAAAATGCGGTAGAATATTTTGTGTCCTACTATGACTATTATCAGCCGGAGGCATATGTTCCGTCCACAGATACTTATATAGAAAAAGATTCTGATATCAACGAGGAAATTGAGAAACTGCGCCATTCGGCCACAGCAGCGCTGGCTGAGCGGAGAGATGTCATCATCGTGGCTTCCGTTTCCTGCATCTATGGACTGGGTAGTCCTTTTGACTACGAAAACCAGATGATTTCTCTGCGCCCCGGTATGGAAAAGCCTCGTGGAGAGATTCTGCGCAAACTGGTGGATATACAGTACAACAGAAACGATCTTGCTTTTGAAAGAGGTTCTTTCAGAGTGCGGGGTGATATTATCGACGTGTTTCCTGCAGGTTCGGACAAAGCTGTACGCATTGAACTTTTCGGCGATGAAATAGAATCCATCAAAGAGATGAACCCGCTGACAGGAGAGATTCTGGGACTGCGGAATCATATAGCCATTTATCCGGCCTCCCACTATGTTACTTCTAAGGAAAACATGGAAAGAGCGCTGGTGACCATAGAAGAAGAGCTGGAGCAGCGTGTCCGGTGGTTCAAGGATAGAGGCAAACTGCTGGAAGCACAGCGGATAGAACAGAGAACCCGATATGATATGGAGATGCTGAGAGAAATCGGCACCCGCAAG
>CABSEO010000168.1 GCA_902476665.1 uncultured Emergencia sp. | reverse complement strand
CAGAGAACGGTTCACTATGGATGAAGGCTGCAGCAAAGCAGTCAGACATTTCTTCGTACAGCTCTACAAGAAAGGTCTGATTTACAGAGGCAACAGACTGATAAACTGGTGCCCGCAGTGCGGAACATCACTTTCTGATGCAGAAGTCGAGCATGAAGATAAGAATGGTATGTACTGGTATTTCAGGTATCCTGCCGCAGAAGAAGGCGGAAAGGATATGATTGTGGCAACATCCAGGCCTGAAACCATGTTTGGCGATGTTGCCATCGCAGTACACCCGGATGATGAAAGATACAGGGATATGGTAGGCAAAATGGTGATTCTGCCGCTGGTAGGCAGAGAGATACCAGTTATCGCAGACCCTTATCCGGATCCTGAAAAAGGAACCGGTGCGGTAAAGATCACTCCTGCTCACGATCCTAACGATTTTGAGGTCGGACAGAGAGCAGGACTTGAAAATCTCTGCTGCATCAATGAAGATGCTACTATGAACAACCTGGCAGGAAAATATGAGGGAATGGATCGCTATGAGTGCAGAAAAGCCTGGGTGAAAGATCTGGAAGAAGCAGGCTATCTGGTAAAGACTGAAGAAAAGGTGATTCCGGTAGGCGAATGTTACAGATGTCATACCGTTATTGAACCGATGCTTTCTGATCAGTGGTTTGTGAAAATGGAAGACCTGGCTAAACCTGCCATTGAAGCAGCAAAGAGCGGTGCTTTGACTCACGTACCTGAAAGGTTTGAAAAGACCTATCTTCACTGGCTTGAGGAAATCAGAGACTGGTGTATTTCCCGTCAGCTCTGGTGGGGACACAGAATTCCTGCCTGGTATTGTCAGGATTGCGGAGAACTCATTGTATCTGAGGAAGATCCGACAAAATGTCCGAAGTGTGGGAGTCAGAATCTGAAACAGGATGAAGATGTTCTGGATACCTGGTTTTCTTCTGCACTGTGGCCGTTCTCCACACTTGGATGGCCGGAAGAGACAGAGGATCTGAAATACTTTTATCCGACAGATGTACTGGTAACCGGCTACGACATTATTTTCTTCTGGGTTATCAGAATGGTATTCTCAGGCTGTGAAGCTATGAACGAAACACCGTTCCACCATGTGTATATCCATGGTCTGGTGAGAGATGCAGAAGGACGAAAAATGAGTAAATCCCTTGGAAATGGTATTGATCCGCTGGAGGTGATCGAGCAGTACGGCGCCGATGCACTTCGCTTTATGCTTACTACAGGCATTACGCCGGGTAATGATATGCGTTTTAAAACTGACAAGCTGGAATCTGCCAGAAACTTTGCGAATAAGCTATGGAATGCTTCCAGATTTGTCATCATGAACCTGCAGAATGAAGACGGCAGTTTTAAAGAACTTGCAAAATGCTGCGGAGACTGCTGCGGTATGGCCTGTGGAGATACCACAAACTTCAGCAACATTGCACTGAGAGACGAAGACAAGTGGATCATCAGCAGAGTTAACGATGCAGCTGATTATGTGACACGGTCTTTAGAAAAATATGATCTGGCTCTTGCAGGACAGAGAGTTTACGAGCTGATTTGGAACGAATACTGCGATTGGTATATCGAGCTTGTTAAGAAGAGACTGTGGGGTGACGATGAAGAAGATAAAAAGGTTGTTCGTTTTGTACTGGTAATGGTACTGAAGAATATGCTGCAGCTTCTCCATCCGTTTATGCCTTTCATTACAGAAGAGATTTGGTCATTCCTTCCACACTCTATCTGTGAAAGGGAAAATAACCCTGACTGTTTCCTGATCAAGGCAAAATGGCCGGAAGTAAGTCCTGAGAGAAGTTTCCCTGCTGAAGAGGAGAGACTGGAGACAGCAATGGAAGCGATTCGAGCCATCAGAAACATTCGTGCTGAGGCAGAAGCCGCTCCGAGCAAGAAACTGACGGCAGTTATTTTTGCACAGGATGAAAAACTCAAGACTATACAGAGTGGTGAGAGATATATTAAAGATCTGGCAAATATCACAGACATTAAATTCGTAACTGATAAAGCAGAGGTTCCTGAAGAAGTAATGTCTGCAGTAATTGCCGGTATTGAGATTTTTATTCCTCTCGATGATCTGGTGGACTTTAACGCTGAATATGACAGACTCACTAAGGAAAAGAAAAAACTGGAAGGAGAAGTAAAGCGGGTTGTATCCAAGCTTTCCAATCAGGGTTTCTTGGCCAAGGCTCCGGAAAAGGTCATCAGTGAAGAAAAGGAAAAACAGGTAAAATACGAAGATATGCTGGCCAAGGTAGAAGAAAGACTGGCCATGGTGGCAAAGAAAGTGAATAAATAATATGGACGCAATCAGTAAGATTCATCAGTTTCAGAAGTTCGGCTGGGTGCTTGGTCTTGAGCGAATGAACGAACTTTTGAAACGGCTTGGTAACCCTCATAGAGATTTGAAGGTGATTCATGTAGCGGGAACCAACGGCAAAGGATCCATATGCAGATATATTTATGAGGTATTACAGGCGGCAGGCTACCACTGCGGTCTATTTACCTCGCCTTTTTTAGAAATCTTTAATGAACGGATTGAGTTTGACGGAGAATATATTTCTGATGAGGATCTGCAGGAATGCAGCGATGCGGTTTTGACAGAAGCTGAGAAAATGGTTGAAGAAGGTCTGGAATCGCCTACAGAATTTGAGGTAGTGACAGCCATCGCTTTCCTGTATTTTTATAAGAAGGGCACAGATTATGTGGTGCTGGAAGTGGGACTTGGAGGAAGAGGTGACTCTACAAATGTTGTAGAAAAACCTCTTGTCAGTGTTATCGCTTCAATTTCTCTGGATCATACAGACCGACTGGGAGAAACAATCGCCGAGATTGCAGGGGAAAAAGCAGGCATTATTAAAGAGGGGTGTCCTGTGGTAACTTCAACTGACAGAACGGATGCTATGGAAGTTTTCAGAGAAAAGTGTGAAAAACTGAATGCACCGCTTTATGATTCCCGGACTATATCATGCAGTATTGTAAAAGAGAGTCTGGAAGGAACCGTGTTTACAGCAGAGGTTTTTGGAGAAAACTTTGAGATAGAAATTTCTATGACAGGCAGACATCAGGTGCAGAATGCTGTGGCAGCACTGACAGCTCTTTGTCTTCTTCGCAAAGAAGAGAAGATCCGGGTATCAGATGCTCAGCTCGGCGCCGGCATGAAGCGGGCAAAGCAGATCGGCCGCTTTGAGATCATGGGGAAAAATCCGTATGTTATTATCGATGGAGCTCATAATCCTGACGGTGCAAAGGCACTGAAAGAAGCGGTCAATAAATGGTTCAGAGGGAAGCGGATTCTGATGACAGTAGGAATTCTTGCTGACAAAGAAGTTGAACAGGTGGTGGACACTTTCCTTGATATTACTACGGAATTTGTAACAACTCAGCCTGACAATCCAAGAAAGCTTTCGGCAGAAATTCTTGCAGACATGATCGAAAAAAAAGGCGGCCATGCAGTCTGCAGGGAAAATCCTGCTGAAGCGGCAGCATATGCAGAAGAGATAAAGAAGGATTATGATCTGATTCTTTTTGCAGGATCCCTGTATTTGATCGGAATGATTAGAGGAATGCTTTATGAAGCGGGAAATCAATAAACTGAAAAAAGTAATTTTATTTTATAATCCTAATTCAGGAGACGGACTGTTTAAGAATAATCTGGATCTGATTATTGAAAGGTATCAGAACGCAGGGTTTCTGGTAATTCCTGTGAGAGCTGCCCATGGTCATGTGATCTATGATTATCTTGCAGAGCTGGATCAGGGCACTTACCGGGATGAATACCGACAGATCATTGCTGCAGGCGGGGATGGAACACTCAATGTTTGTGTCAATGCGATGATCCGCAGCGGTGTAGATTTGCCTATTGCAATTCTTCCTGCAGGAACGGCCAATGACTTTGCCTATTATTTTGATATCCCTGACGATATTGACAAAATGCTGGATATTGCTATGGGTGAAAATTATACTTTTGCAGATGTAGGCAGACTGAACGACAGATATTTTATCAACGTGGCAGCCATCGGTCAGGTAGTTAATGTCAGCCAGCAGACAGATACAACTTTGAAAAACACCATCGGCATTATGGCTTACTATCTTAAAGGACTTTCAGCAGTTCCAAATATGAAGGCGACGAAAGTGACTTTGACTACGCCGGAAAAGGTGTACCATGAAAAAATGTACTTTATGGTCGTCATGAACGGTGAATCTGCAGGGGGGTTTAAACGGATCTCTCCCGGTTCTGAAATCAATGACGGTATGCTGGATGTGCTGCTGTTTCGAAAGATGAGTATGCTGGAAATGCCGGGGCTTTTTGTAAAAATACTGAATGGAAGCCATCTTGACAGTAAAAAAGTACTGCATTTTAAGACCAGTCGTCTGACAGTGGAAGCGGAAGGAGAACTTCCCACTGATATTGACGGAGAACTTGGCGCAAGTTTTCCGCTGCAGTTCAGTGTGCTGCATAACAGATTAAAGATTTGTACAGCAAAGAAGAACATGGGGGAAAAGTAGTTATGCTGCGAATGACAATGAGAGAGACAAAGGATTACGAAAAACTGGTAAAGTTTTTCGTAGAAAACAGACTTGAATTTGACGGTGACGAGGAGGTTGACACTGATATTATAAAGTGTTTTGAAATCGTTCACGGCAATGATGAGCATCTGACAGGGGCAGCTGTACTGGCAAAGCGGGAAGGACGCTATATTATTGACGGTATCGCGGTTGACGCCCCTTATCGGAAACTGAAAGTCGGAAAAATACTTCTGGATAAAGTGATAGAAACTGTAAAGGAACTTGGAGGTAATGCAATCTATCTGGTTGCAAGGGCTCCTGAGTTTTTCAGAAAGAATGGATTTGAAACGATCAACCCGGATGAGGCACCGAATTTTTTTGAATGCAGGTATTGTCCGCAGTACCTTGTGGACTGTCATCCGGAAGTGATGAAGCTGGAGATCAGATAATGGGAGAAATGATAACAAAACTTCAGGAAAAAGAGACCGGCGGGTATGATTATGATAAAATTCTGCAGGCAATTCTTGATGTAGGAGAAGAGATGGTTGTAGCAGGTGCTGAGGTCAGCAGAGTAGAAGACAGTATTTTCCGCATGTGTCGGAGTTACGGTGCTGATCGAATCAATGTTTTTATCATCACTTCAAATATTCAGGTGACCATGGAGGCCCCTGATGGCAGAATTCTGACACATATCAGACGTGTGATGTTAATTTTGACAGGCTGGACTATCTCAATGATCTGAGCCGCTATATCTGTACTACAGTACCGGATGTGGAACACCTGCAGAAAAAACTGGATGATGTTCTCAATCGTCCGCAGCAGCCGCTGATTCTGCGTTTTCTGGGCTGTATGTTTGCTGCAGGTGGATTCTCGGTTTTCTTCGGAGGAACATGGCTGGACGGTCTTGCCTCGTGCATTATGGGTATTGTAG
>CABSEO010000167.1 GCA_902476665.1 uncultured Emergencia sp. | reverse complement strand
CTGGGTATGCATACAGAAATGCTTTGTGATGCTTATTTGGATTTGTATCGTTGCGGTAAACTGACTAATGAAAAGAAACAGTTGAATAGAGGAAAAGGAATATGGAGTTTTTGTCTAGGCAGCCGCGAACTTTACCAGTGGGTGGAAGAGAACCCTGGTCTGGCAAGTTATCCTGTGGATTATACTAATTCCCCCTATGTTATTTCAAAGCAGGATAATATGGTGACTATTAATAATTGTCTGCAAGTGGATTTATTTGGCCAGACATGCGCTGAAACAGCCGGGAACCGTCAAATCAGCGGTACTGGAGGACAGATGGATTTTCTTTATGGATCTTTTCTCTCAAAAGGGGGTCAGGCCTTTATTTGCATGGCCTCTACATATAGGGATAAAGTTACAGATCGGCGACAGTCCAGAATTGTACCGGTATTAAGTGATGGTAATGTGGTGACAGATCCTCGCAGTCATGCCTATTATTTGGTGACTGAATACGGTATTGTGAATTTGGCAGGTTGTTCGCTTTGGGAACGCGCAGAAAAGATTATTTCTATTGCCCATCCTGAGTTTCGTGAAAGTCTTATTGCTGAAGCAGAAAAAATGGGAATCTGGAAGCGAACTAATCGCTGATTCTTTGTGAAAAAGAAAGAAAAGTAATTTTACAAAGAAAATTGAATTATAGCAAAATATATAAAATTCTATTATACAGCAATTTTAGTTAAAGATATTTATACCATTAAGAATGTCTCTTTAATTGTCGTATCTTTACGGGCGATATGAGTGCAAAGAAATTCTGAAGCTTTAGTCAGATCTGCTTTTATCAGTTCTAAATGGCAAGACCTATGGAAAAGTTCTTTTGGTCACATCTGACCGTCGATATCCTGAATTTCGTTTGCACTCTTTTGGTTTTGCAGGAAATATACATTTACGATTTTTTTCTAATATTTAAAGAAGTCAATATCTAAATAGAATTGACAGAGTTGACTTTTTATAAATATAGCTTCTCGTTTCAGGAAGTTTTGCGTATGGCATTTTATAAATCGATCCCCAGATCATTGTCAAGAATCTGGCCGAAGGTAATGGAACTGTCTCCAAATTTTTTTCGGATATCATCCATGGTTCGCTCAATGGATTCGCCTTTTTTCCGTTCCTCATCGGGTACATCGAAAAGTGAGATCTGTTCATCACAGGTTTCGTCGGTCAGATTGATAGCGGTCAGAGTGATAAGGCGGATAGGATCGGAAAGTCTCCAGGAATTCTGCACAATTTCAAGAGCGTTTTTTCGGATTTCCGAAGCCAGATAGGTAGGGCGCTGAAGCTGTTTCTGACGCGAGATAGTCTTAAATGACGGATCTTTGATATCCACTTTGATACCGCAGCATTTCATCTGATATTTTCTCAGACGGCCGGCCACTGTGTCTGACAGGCTGATCAGGGCTGTGGTAATGTCATCAAGTCCGGTCAGATTTCGCCGGAAGGTAATACCATTTCCCACTGACTTTATCTTTTCACGTTGGTTGTAAAGTGCTACAGGACTGTTGTCAAGCCCGTTTGCATAGTCGTGAAGTAAAGGTCCCTGTTTTCCCAGGAGTGCTTCCAGTGCTTTCGGATTTGCCCGTCCCAAATCTCCGATAGTACGAATTCCCAGCTGTGACAGTTTTTCAGCTGTGGCCCACCCTACAAAAAACATTTCTCCAACCGGCTTATTCCAGAGCAGACTGCGGAAGTTTTCTCTGGTGATTTCTGTGGTAGCATCAGGTTTTCTGTATTCACTGCCCATTTTTGCAAAAAACTTATTGTAAGAAACGCCCACTGACAGAGTCAGACCCAGCTCATTCCTAATCCGGTTCCGAAGAATATCTGCGATATTCACGCCGTTTCCGAAGAGACGCCTGCTGGCGGTCACGTCAAGCCAGGATTCGTCAATGCTGAAAGGCTCTACCATGTCGGTATACTGAAGGTAAATCTGATTGATTTTATCACTATATTCTTTGTATTTGTCATGATGAGGCCGTACCAGTTTCAGACCGGGACATTTTTTTCTGGCCTGCCATACTGTTTCTGCTGTGACAATCCCAAACTGTTTTGCCGGTTCGTTTTTTGCAAGGATGATGCCGTGGCGGTTCTCCGGGTTTCCGCAGACAGCCATGGGCACATCTTTCAGATCCGGCCTGTCAAGAAGCTCTACTGAGGCGTAAAAACCGTTCATATCACAATGTAGAATTACTCTGTCCATACTTTTCTTCATAATTTTATTCTACCATATTTTTATAAAATGGCAAATATTTTGGAAAGAACGTTTTTTTGGCTACTTTCAAATAACAATCACACTTTCCAGCAGCTACTGTGATATACTGAATAGGTAACAGGACGAAACAGTGTTTATAACAAGGGGTGAAAGAATGAATAATATTATGGTCTGTGTAACAAGGCAGAAGACCTGTCAGCGGCTGATTGACTATGGCAGAGCTCTGATGGAGTCTGAGGAGGATCGGCTTTTTGTCATTCATGTAGCTAGGGAGAACGAGAACTTTCTGGGAAACCGTGAAGAGGGTGAAGCATTGGAGTTTCTGTATGAAAAAGCCAAAAAAGCTGGTGCATCCTTGACTGTAGAACGCTCATCAGATGTTTTGAAAACGCTGGCAGACATTGCTGAGAAAAATGATGTCAACAGGGTAGTTGCAGGGCAGTCCGGTGAGAACGGACAGGGTGCAGGATTCCTGGATAAGCTGGAAAGGCGTCTTTCAGGCAAGGCGGATCTGGTGGTGCTGCCTGCCGTTTCTTGACTTTAAGCCCCTGGATAAGTATAATGTGATTCATAGACACAAAGTTTGAGGAGGTAACCGTAAGTGAGAATTATTACCATAGCAGCAGGAATTCTGCTGACGCTGCTTGGCGTTTTTTCTATCGCCAATGCGGGTTTATCCTTTCTTTCACTTGCATTTCCTATCGGAGTCTGCTTAGTTATTGTAGGAATGGTAGAATGTTTTGTATATAAAAGGATTAGAGAAGATGTTGATGCCGGTCACTGGGTCCTTATAGAAGGTCTGACTACCTTTATTCTGGGAGTGGTAGTGCTGACAGGAAGACTGGCGGCTGATATTGCAGTTCCTGTGGTTTTCGGAATGTGGAGTATGATTTCGGGAATCAGAGGATTCACAGTACTTGCCTTTGAGACAGATACCAAAGAGAAAAATGTTGACTTCTACTGGGCATTCTGTACCAGTGCTTTGAACCTTGCGGTGGGAATTTATACTTTCTTCAATGGTTCTCTGCTGCATCTGTCTGTACTGATGATTCTGGGTATCTGTTTTGTTGTTCAGGGTGCCAATGTAATCAAAATCGGCGGAGATATTGTATACAGCAAGCCGGATCTGATTAAGACGAAAGATGAACGGATTGCAGAAGCAGAGGAAGCAGCCAAGGAAGCCAAGCGAGAAATGAAGCGCGCTATTAAAAAGGCGAGGAAGGCTCGCAACGCAGTGAAAGAAGCAGAAGAAATCAAAGATTTTCATGAGATAATTAGTGAGCCGATTGGTGATGCTATTACCGATGAGGGGAAAGAACAGAATTAGACAGAACAGGATTTCTCTTGCAGGAATCCTGTTTTTTCTCGGAAATTCCTCTGATATATGGTAAAATAGAGTGTAGAGAAAGGGAATCGGTGATGTTTGACATTTGTATTATCGGCGGAGGGGCTGCAGGTATGACGGCAGCGATTGCTGCAAAGGAAGAGAACCCGTCCTTGAAAATCCTGATTATAGAAAAAAAGAACCAGCTGGGAAAGAAACTTTTGGCTACGGGAAACGGCAGATGCAATCTGTCTAACACAGCCTGTAAGGGAGTACCGGAAACGCTTGCTTTTTTTGAGCATCTGGGAGTGCTGACCAGGACTGATCGAGACGGCCGGATTTATCCTTATACAGAAGATGCAAGAACAGTTCGTGATGCGCTGGATCAGAGGCTCAGACAGCTGGGGGTGGAAGTGATGACCTCTGCAGAGGTTTCAGCAGTGGAGGTAGAAGAGAACTTTATGATCCAGTTAGGTAACAGATTGTTACAGGCTGAAAAGGTTCTCATTGCCTGTGGCGGTAAGGCTGGATCCGCCTTCGGAAGTACAGGAGACGGATTCCGTTTTGCGAAGCGGCTGGGACATAGAGTAGAAAAACCAGTGCCCGTTCTGACTGCGGTTGAAGTGAAGGAAGACATGACGAAACTTTCCGGCATTCGTGTCAAAGCAAAGGTTCGGCTTCGTTACCGGGGAAAGACTGTTTTTTCTGAGGATGGGGAAATACAGTTTACGTCAGGCGGCCTTTCCGGTATCTGTGTGTTCAATTTATCACGATACCTTCTTTTGCCTCCGGGAACGACCATGGAAAACGGTTTTGACGATTATGAGATTCTGGTAGACTTTTTCCCGGACAGGGAGCACATCATTACACTTTTGGAAACCAGGCGGGCATGCGGATTTGAAGAGGAAAGGCTGCTTCAGTTTCTGCTCAGAAGACCTATTGCAGAATTGATTTATCAGGAAGCAAAGGGGGATGTGGAAAAAACAGCGTTTCTTCTGAAAGCATTTCCTTTTCATCCTAAAGGAGTCAAGGGCTGGGATTTTGCTCAAGCCACCAAGGGTGGCGTGTGCCTTGAGGAAATTAATATGAGCACAATGGAGTCCCGTCTGATGAAAGGACTGTATTTTGCGGGAGAGGTTATTGATTATGATGGTCCCTGTGGTGGATATAATTTGCAAAATGCCTGGGAAACAGGGATGAGAGCAGGGAAGGAGATGTCGAAATGAGCGATCGATACAGAATGCATCAGGTTAAACTTCGGATCGGAGAAACGACAGCTGATCTGCCCAGAAAGATTCTGAAAAAGCTGGGAAATCGTGACTACATTCTGACAGATGTGGAAATTGTCAGAGAGTCCATCGATGCGAGAGATAAAAAAGATATTAAATTTGTATATACTGTAGATTTTAATGTGGTGACAAGACAGCGGCCCAAGGACTATGTGAAGATACCGACAGGTCCCAAACTGGGCGTTGAACCGGTTCCGGAGAATACTTATATGGAAGTGGAAAGTGGAGAACTGGAAATGCTGGGACGACCGGTGGTTATAGGTTTCGGCCCTTGTGGTATGTTTGCCGGTCTGACACTGGCACGACGCGGCTACAGACCGTTGATTATTGAACGGGGAGCTGCTATCGAACAGAGAGTAAAAGATGTGGAGCATTTCTGGAATGAGGGCATTCTCAATCCTGAATCCAATGTACAGTTCGGTGAAGGCGGCGCAGGTACTTTTTCTGACGGAAAGCTGACTACAGGGATCAAGGATCCCAGAATCAGAAGAGTCCTGGAGGACTTTGTCAAGGCGGGAGCTGACCCGGATATTCTCTACAAGCAGAGACCTCATATCGGTACCGACGTGCTCAGAACGGTAGTAAAAAATATCAGAAAAGAAA
>CABSEO010000166.1 GCA_902476665.1 uncultured Emergencia sp. | reverse complement strand
TTATGCCCGCTTTCGCCAGAAGCAGTCGGCGCTGGAAGATGTAAAGACCAGGATACAGTTTGGTCCGGAGGAATTACCCCCTCCATCAGGAACCATTGAGGAAGAGTATCAGGAGATTATTAAAAACCTTTTTAATACAGCTTCTGAAGCGGCGACAGGCAGAGATAACGCCATGAGCGACATGCTGGAGTATTATACCATGTGGGTGCATCAGATTAAAACACCTATTGCCGCTATGCGGCTTCTCTTGCAAAGTGAAGGGCAAACATCACGGGATGAGGTTCAGATGGAGCTTTTCAAGGTAGAGCAATATGTAGAAATGGCATTGCAGTATATGAGGCTTGGCAGCGAGACTACGGACTTTGTCATTGAGAAGCTGGAGCTGGATCGGATTGTCAGAGATGCTGTCAAGAAATATTCTACTGTCTTTATAAAGAAAAGAATCGCATTGAATTATACGGGCATTGACACTGTCATAATTTCTGATGAGAAATGGCTGGGATTTGTACTGGAGCAGATTCTGTCCAATGCATTGAAATATACTCACAGCGGAAAAATTTCGATTTATATGGATAAAGAACTTAGAGACACCTTAGTCATAGAAGATACCGGCATTGGTATTCAGGCTGAAGATCTTCCCAGAGTTTTTGACAAAGGATACACAGGGTATAACGGCAGAAAGGAAAAGAAATCTACAGGAATTGGGCTTTATCTCTGCAGACGGATTATGGACAAGCTGGGACATACGATTTCCATCGAGTCGGAGGTTGGCAGAGGAACGCGCGTTAAGCTTGGGCTTGCTTACAAAAGTGTAAGATTTGAATAGGAGATTGTAAGGGAATGTATAGGATTTACGTTCCCTTTTCTGTTATGATGGGATTATCAAAGAAAGAAAGGGGCAAAATGAATGTCGATTTTAGAAGTAAAGAATTTAAAGAAAATCTATACGACCAGATTCGGCGGAAATCATGTGCAGGCTCTGGGGAGCGTGTCTTTTTCCGTGGAAGAAGGTGAATATGTGGCGATTATGGGAGAATCAGGGTCAGGCAAAACCACTCTTCTGAACATTCTGGCGGCACTTGACAAGCCTACCAGCGGTGAGGTGCTGCTGAACGGGCGGAATATTGTACAGATAAAGGAAAAGGAAATATCTGCTTTCCGTCGTGACAACCTTGGGTTTGTGTTTCAAGATTTCAACCTGCTGGATACTTTTTCTATTCAGGATAATATTTTTCTGCCACTGGTATTGGCTAGAAAAAGTTATAAAGAAATGGCAAAACGTCTGGCTCCCATTGCAAAGAAGCTCTCTATTGAAGAGATTCTGAAGAAGTATCCTTATGAAGTTTCAGGCGGTCAAAAACAGAGGGCCGCTGTTGCCAGGGCTCTTATCACAGGGCCTCAGCTGATTCTGGCAGATGAACCCACTGGGGCTCTGGACTCTAATGCCGCAGACAGCCTCCTTAGACTTTTTGAGGAGATTAACGAAGAGGGACAGACTATTCTGATGGTAACACACAGTACAAAAGCGGCAAGCCATGCAAAGAGAGTGCTGTTCATTAAAGATGGAGAAGTTTTCCATCAGATTTATAAGGCGAATATGACTGACGATCAGATGTTTGCCAAGATTTCGGACACTTTGACTGTCCTTGCGACAGGTGGTGTGAACCGTGGGTAAGAATTTTTCTCTGAAACTGGCTTTAAATAATATTAAAAATCATCGGAAGTTTTATCTGCCGTATTTTCTGGCATCAGCAGGCATTATCGCTATGTTTTATATCATTTGCTTCCTTGCTATGAGTCAAGGAGTAGCGGAGATGTCCGACAGCCTTTCTGTGATTATGGGGCTGGGCGTATTTGTTATGGCCATTTTCTCTTTCATTTTCCTGTTTTATACCAACAGTTTTCTGATGAAAAGGCGGAAAAAGGAGATTGGGCTGTATAATATTCTGGGAATGGAAAAACAGCATATTGGCAGGATTCTGGCCATTGAAAATACCATCGTATCCTGTTCCTCCATGGTGGCGGGTCTTTTTTGCGGTGTGTTGTTCAGCAAACTGGTGTATCTGTTTTTAAGCTGGGTTTTCGGATCCAAACCGCCTTTTGGCATAGAAATTTCTCCTATGAGTATCATCTACAGCGTGATCCTGTTCGGTATTCTTTTTATGCTGACGATGGTCAGCAATCAGATGAGCATTCGACTGTCCAAACCTATCGAACTGCTCTATGGCGGAAATGTGGGTGAAAAAGAACCTAAAGCCAGATGGCTACTGGCATTGGCAGGGTTTATTCTTCTGGGAGCAGGCTATTATATTGCAGTTACTACAGAATCACCGCTTTCGGCCCTTGCCATGTTTTTCGTTGCTGTGGTGCTGGTTATTCTGGGAACTTACTGTCTTTTTACAGCAGGCAGCATTGCTATTCTTAAAGCACTTCGCAAGAACAAAAAGTTTTACTATAAGCCTAAAAACTTTACAGCTGTATCGGGTCTGATTTACCGAATGAAGCAGAATGCGGTGGGACTTGCCAATATCTGTATCCTTTCCACTATGGTTCTGGTTATGGTATCTGGAACAGTCAGCCTGTACTTTGGCATGAATGATACCATTGAATCTATGGCTCCGGGAGATGTCAACACGATGATATTTACAGAGGAAGGAAAAAAACTGGACGAAGAGCGGGTACAGAACGTTTTCAGAGAAGCTGCCGAAGAATCAGATCTGAAAGTTGAAAAAATGACTCTGTGCAGGATGCTGCCTTTTGTGGCAGTCAAAATGTATGATGATTATATTTTTGATGAAGCAAGCAGAGAGACTATGGATAATGCCAATGTCTTCTGCGTTTTGACCGAGGAAGCCTATGAATCTATGACCGGGAAGACTCTGGGGCTTTCCAATGGGCAGGCCGCGGTAGATTCCAGAAGGGAAGAGCTCCCTGACAGATTCAGTCTGGGAAGTCTGACCTTTGATAAGGTAAAAACACTGAAACCATTCATGGAGAGCGGTCAGGTGAATGCAGGTATTGAAAATGTGCATTATATGGTAGTGGCAGATGATGAGACCGTACAGGAGCTTTATCGTCAGCAGCGAGAAGTTTATCAGGGAAATGCCAGCAATCTGACTTATCAGTATATTTTCTACACGGAAGGAACAGAGGAGCAGAATCGGAATTTTGCTCAAATTGTACTCGACAGACTTTATGAGGAACAGGGCGAACTGAATCTTTCTACGGTTTCTTCTGAAAGCCGGGAAGAATTCGCAGCACCTTTTCGGGGATTTGTCAGCGGATTCCTGTTTCTAGGCGTATTTCTTGGGATTGTCTTCACCTTTGCGGCAGCACTGATCATTTACTATAAACAGATTTCCGAAGGATATTACGATAAGGAAAAATTTGAGATCATGCAAAAGGTGGGCATGAGTAAGAGTGAGGTGAAGGCGGCTATCAGAAGACAGGTGCTTCTGGTATTCTTCGTACCGCTGATTATGGCCGGTGTGCATGTGGCCTTCGCATTTAATATGATCACGAAACTGCTTTTAGTATTTTCCATGACAAATGTGGGATTGTTTGCTCTGTGTACCTTGGGAACTTTCCTGGCCTTTACGGTCATCTATGCGCTGGTGTACATGGTGACTGCCAGGGAGTATTATAAGATAGTGGGATAGTCATACAAACTGATTTTGTGATAAATCCTCAATCGGTAGAGGTATTAAGCAAAAATTTTTCTTCTGCCATTTCTCTCATTTTGTGTTATACTGTTCTTTAGAACTTTAATACGAAAGAAGGGTATCAATGAGATATACAGAACACTATGAGGTAAGCAGTCATGACGTGGATATTAACAACTATATCAAGCCGTCACTGCTGCAGAGATACATGATTGAAACTGCTGACCATCAGATGCGGGACAGACGTCCTTCTTATTACGAACTGTTCGTAGAAGGTAAGGCTTTTATTCTAACCAGAATTTCCATTGAAATTTATGGTCAAATCAGCAAGTATGATAAACTTGATGTGCAGACCTGGCGCTGTCCTGAAAAGGGAGCTACTTTTACAAGATGTTTTGTAGTGCAGCGGGGTGAAGAGGTGATGGCAAAGGGTTACAGCGTCTGGGCTGTGGCCAACCATAAAACAGGAAAGCTCTGTAAGGCTTCTGAAGTGGATCTGAGTAACTATGAAATTGAAGAGCCTCATCAGATGAATATTCCTAATCGCTTTCGTCTTCCCAAGGACTTGAATTTTGAAAAGGTGGGGGAGAAGACAGTGCTTTACAGTGACGTAGATATTAACCTTCACATGAATAATACCATATATCCTGACATGCTCTGGAACTTTATTCCCGGTATTAAGGAAAAGGCGGTGACATCGGTTAATCTGCGTTTTCAGAAAGAAGCTCCTCTTGGTGCAGATATTGAAATTTATATGGCAAGAATGCCGGAACCTGTCTGTGAAGACACAAATGCAGAAGAAACATACTGTTTTTATTCTACAGTAGAAGAAGGAATCAATATAGAAGCGCTGATCAGTGTGAAAAATGTATAAAGATAAAACTCCCATATAGTCTGGCTGATATGGGAGTTTTATTCATGTTACAATAGATTTACATATTTAAACGTTTTTTTGTAGAGTATTATCGTTTGCGTGAGAAATGTGAAAAAGGGGAGGTTTAAGCCGGAGTCAGTTTGTGCATTGTTTGATTCCATTGACTTCTGTTTTTATTTCATTTCCGAAGCCTGCAATCCCTTCGGCAGTTCTGACAGTATTTTAGAAAATATTTTCGTAATCTGACCGATGAGAACAGCTGCCACAATGGTTCCTTCTCTGACACCGCTTAGTCTGCCAAGGAAAATAAATGCAAGAACCACAGAAATGCAGACTAGCGTGATATCGAAGATGACTTTCATATTTCCGAATTTTATAGGAGTAACTTTGCAAATGGCCAGAACAATACCTTCTCCTGCCGTAGTGACCAGATTTGCTTTGACTTCTATGCTGACTCCAAGGGCTACCAGAATGATTCCTACTGCACAGAACAGCCATTGTTGAATATATCCTGAGTAGGAGAGAGGAGACAGGAATGATTCTGCCAGATCGATGACCGTGCCGAAAAGTACAGCGGCAGGAAGCTGAAGCAGCTGGAACCAGTCGTACTGGCTGCGGAGGATAATAATCTGGAGAAAAACGAAACAGAAGTTCATAATGATCGTAGTTGTTCCTACAGATACCTGAAAGATTTCCGAGGTTGCGTAAGGCAGACTGGAAATGGGTGATGTTCCTAGATCTGCCTTGATGGAGAAGGCTATACCAAAAGCCATGATGATGAGACCGAGGCAGAGACCGAAAAGACGGATTAATGGATGAGCAATAGTTCTTATTTTACTTTTTTCCATTTAGTTCCTCCTTTCCTGTATTGCGCTCTGACTGTGACTGCATAGTGCTGCTCAGTTTGTCAAGCAGCTCTCTAAGTATTTGTT
>CABSEO010000165.1 GCA_902476665.1 uncultured Emergencia sp. | reverse complement strand
AATGATGATTGGGAAAATGAGTGAAGAGCTGGGTGGTATCAAGGGAAAGCTTTTAAAGGGACTTCTGAATCCGGGAATGACCGACAGGCTGCTGGATCTTTTGGGAGATGCAGGTGAGATTTTTGATCCTCTGCTCCACAACAGCATTAATGTTACAATAATTGGCGGGGGAGATGCAGTCAATGTAATCCCTGCTGCAGTCTGGTGCAAATGTGATTACAGAATTGTACCGCAATGCTCCATAGAAGAAGCACTGGAGGATATAAAGTCGGTGATCGGAGAAGACTTTGAAATCGAGGTGATTCGATTCGATGAGGGACAGGCAGAAGCGGATATGAAACTGTTTGCATCTATGGCGCAGGCAGTCAGGGAGGCGGATCCCGATGGATGTCCGGTTCCTTTTGTACTGGCAGCCGTGACAGATTCCAGATTTCTTTCAAGGCTGGGGGTACAGACCTATGGATTCACCCCGATGAAATTACCTGAAGACGATAACTTTACATCTATGGCACACAATGCCAACGAGAAGGTGCCTGTGGATGCTCTTATATTTGGTGCGGAACTGATATACAGATATATCGTCAGAGATTATGCAGAATGTTTTCGGAAGAATAGCGATGATATTTTAATTGCAGAAATTGAGTAAAGTGACATTAAATAAAAATCTTAAGGTAAAAATTAAAAAGTGCTTGCACTATCTGCCTGTGCTGTGATATAATATCTCTGTTCTGTGAGGCAGGCGCTGTTTGTCATGCAGACTTTTGAAATACGGGCGGTCCTCTGCTGATACAACAGGTACGCAAGAACGTCTTGGAGGGAAGGAGGATACTATACAATGAATATTTTAGATTCAGTTGCACAGGATTACTTAAAGAAAGAAGTCCCTGCTTTTAACGTTGGAGATACCGTTAAGGTACACGTTAAAATTAAAGAAGGTAACAGAGAAAGAATTCAGATTTTTGAAGGTTTTGTACTGAAAAGACAGAACGGAGGAATCGCTGAGACCTTCACTGTTAGAAGAATTGCTTCTGGCGTAGGCGTCGAAAAAACATTCCCTGTTCATTCACCATGGGTAGAGAAAATCGAAGTGGTTAGAAAAGGTAAGGTTAGAAGAGCCAGACTGCACTATATGCGCGGCAGAACTGGTAAGGCAGCCAAGATTAAGAGCAAAGAGAATTAATCATGTAAAGGAAACCGGTAGGTTTCCTTTTTTTCTTTAGCGGAAGAAAGTAGACGGAAGACAGATTAGATGATATACTGTTTCTATACGTCTGAATGAGGTAATGAAACATGATTGAAAATATAAACTGGTATCCCGGCCATATGAAGAAAACCAGGGAATTAATCCAGGAAAATCTGAAACTTGTTGATCTGGTCATTGAAGTTATTGATGCCAGAATCCCATTGTCCAGCCGTAATCCTATCATTGACGAGCTGGTAAAAGAAAAAAAGAGGATCATCGTTCTCAACAAGAGCGATCTTTCCGATGAAAAAGAAAACATCGGATGGGCAGCTTACTTTTCTGAACAGGGAAACAGTGTTCTGATGATGAACTGCATGAGCGGTTCAGGAGTAAATCGACTGTTTAAAGAACTGGAAAAGGAACAGGCTGCAAAAAATGCAGGGCAGATGAGACACAAACCACTTCGTATGATGATTGTGGGTGTTCCCAATGTAGGTAAATCTTCGCTGATTAACAGAATGACAGGTCGTAAAAGTGCTCAGACCGGAGACAGACCGGGAGTTACCCGGGGAAAGCAATGGCTGGCGCTGAAAAACGGGATGCAGCTTTTGGACACGCCGGGAATCCTGTGGCCAAAGTTTGAGGATCCGAAAGCAGGCCTCAATCTTGCATTCTGCGGCTCTATCAAAGATGAGATATTGGATACGGCAACTCTGGCTATGGAGCTTATCGGAGTGCTTCAGCAATCATATCCTCAGCTTCTGATGGAACGATATAAGCTGGAAGAGATTTTCGAACAGCCTCTTGAAACAATGGAAGAGATCGCTCGCAGGCGCGGATTCATTCTGCCTGGAAAAAGAATTGACTATGACAGATGTGCAAGAACGGTTCTGGACGAGTTTCGAGGTGGCAAAATCGGCAGAATTACCTTAGAAAGAAGGTAATAATATGAAAAAAGCAGAAAGAGAGGTCTATCTGCAGCAGCGGCTTGAGGAAATGCAGCAGTATGAAAGAGAGCTTAGGCATCAGGGATATACGCTGATAGCCGGGGTTGATGAGGTAGGAAGAGGTCCTTTAGCCGGGCCTGTTGTTGCGGCAGCCGTCGTCATGCCGGATGATTTTGATATACCAGGTGTGGACGATTCAAAAAAACTGTCGGAAAAAAAGCGGGAACAGCTTTACGATGTGATTGTGGAACGGGCAGTGTGCTATGGAATCGGGCGAATGGACAATCAGGTGATTGACAAAGTGAATATTCTGCAGGCAACAAAACTGGCCATGATTGAGGCTGTGGAGAATGCGGAAAAAATGCTGAAAGAAAAGCAAGAACAAAGCAGGTCTATTGATTTTGTGCTTTTTGACGCCATGCAGATTGATGCAGTGAAAAAACCTCAGATGTCCCTGATAAAAGGAGATGCAAAAAGCCTGTCTATTGCAGCTGCATCTATTGTAGCAAAGGTTACACGTGACAGAGAAATGAAGAAATGGCATCAAATTTATCCGGACTATGGATTTGACAGTAATAAGGGCTATGGTACCAAGAGCCATTATGAAGGACTGCGCAGATGCGGTCTTACGCCTATACACAGGAAAAGTTTTTTAAAAAATCTATAATAAAACGAAAAGGAGAGCTTGATAATGGAAATCAAAACTGACATTCAGATTGCACAGGAAGTTGAGATGGCAAATATCCGTGAAATTGCCGCTGCTGCCGGTATTGACGAAAAGTATGTAGAACAGTATGGCAATTATAAAGCGAAAATCGACTACAATCTGCTGCAGGAAAAGAAGGATACTGAAGACGGAAAACTGATTCTGGTCACAGCTATTTCACCAACCCCTGCAGGCGAGGGAAAAACAACGACTTCTGTGGGTCTGGCAGATGCTCTGCACCGGAAGGGGGTCAGTGTGATGGCTGCATTAAGGGAACCATCTCTGGGACCTGTATTCGGCGTTAAAGGCGGAGCTGCCGGTGGAGGCTATGCGCAGGTCGTTCCAATGGAGGATATCAATCTGCATTTTACCGGAGATTTCCATGCGATTGGAGCAGCAAACAATCTGATTGCGGCGATGCTTGATAACCATATTCAGCAGGGAAACGCACTGAATATTGATCCGAGAAAGATCACCTGGAAAAGAGCTGTAGATATGAATGACAGACAGCTTCGTTTCATCGTTGATGGCATGGGAGGAAAAGTCAATGGAGTTCCCAGAGAAGACGGCTTTGAAATCACTGTTGCCAGTGATGGCTATTATGTGCCTGGCAAAGGACATTGATGATCTGAAAGAAAAACTGGCAGATATTATTGTAGGATATACATATGATGATAAACCTGTTACCGTCAGGGATATCAAGGCACAGGGCGCTGCGGCAGCACTGCTGAAAGATGCACTGAAACCAAATCTGGTGCAGACTCTTGAGCAGACTCCAGCATTCGTACATTGTGGACCGTTTGCAAATATTGCACATGGATGTAATTCTATCATGGCAACCAGAATGGCGCTGAAACTGGCTGATTATGTGGTTACAGAAGCGGGATTTGCTGCAGATCTGGGTGCAGAAAAGTTCATTGATATTAAATGCCGGAAAGCAGGACTGAAGCCTTCTGCCTGTGTCATTGTGGCTACAGTGAAGGCTCTCAAATATCATGGGGGCGTAGCAAAGGCCGATTTGGCAGAAGAAAATCTTGATGCACTGGAAAAAGGACTTCCGAATCTGCTTCAGCATGTGGAAAATGTAACAAAACATTTCGGACTTCCTGCAGTAGTTGCTATTAACGAATTTCCAACAGATACTGAAGCGGAAATTAAGATGGTGGAGGATAAATGCAGGGAACTGGGCGTAAATGTGGTTCTTTCTCAGGTATGGGCAAAAGGCGGTGAAGGCGGACTTGCACTTGCTGATGAAGTAATGCGGCTGTGTGAGACAGAAAATCATTTCCAGTTTGTATATCCTCTGGATATATCGATCCGTGAAAAAATTGAAATGATTGCCTCAAAAATTTATAGAGCCGATGGTGTTATTTTTGAGGGAAATGCGCAGAAACAGTTGAAACAGCTTGAATCCCTCGGATTTGGCAATGTACCTGTTTGTATGGCAAAGACTCAGTTCAGTTTTTCTGATAATCCGGCCCTTCTGGGAGCGCCGAGGGGCTTCAGCATTACTGTGACGGATTTGAAGATTGATGCAGGAGCAGGATTTATTGTGGCCAAAACCGGTAATATCATGACAATGCCGGGACTTCCGAAAGTGCCTGCTGCAGAAAAAATAGATGTGGATAATACGGGCCGGATTACAGGTTTATTTTAAAAATATTGTGAAGAAGCAGGCAGCTGAGCTGCCCATGGGTCCCTCCGTCAGAAGCGAAAACTGGCGGAGGGGGTTTAATGTAACAGAGGTATTTGTCAGCCACAGTGAAGATTCTCTTCAGATGTGGTCTTCTGTTGCCAAAGTATTATGACCGTGCTATACTGATAGCGTTAGCTTTAACAGTACATTTTGTAAATTGAATACATCATAGCAGTGATATAATATGGAGGAGAAAAATGAATTTTACAGAAAAGAGCTGCAGTGATTTTGTAGATGAACTGGCAGGCAAGGCACCTGTACCAGGAGGAGGTGGCGCCTCTGCCCTGGTAGGTGCGCTGGGGGCTGCTCTGAACTGACTGCAGGAAAGAAAAAATATGCAGATGTAGAAGAAGATATTAAGATACTGATGGAGCAGGCTCAACGCCTGAAATCTGAACTTCTGATTCTGATTGAAAAAGACGCGCAGGTTTTTGCACCGCTTGCTAAAGCCTACGGTATGCCAAAAGACACGGAAGCTGAAAAAGAAGAAAAACAAAAGGTTATGGAGAAGGCATTAAAAGACGCATCTCTGGTACCCCTTGAAATAATGGAAAAATGCTGTGAAGTCATCAGACTGCAGAGAGACTTTGCGGATAAAGGAAGTGTGATGGCAGTCAGTGATGCCGGAGTTGGGGTGATTCTGGCTAAGGCGGCTCTGCAGGGCGCAAGTCTTAACGTGTTTATTAATACAGCTGCTATGAAAGACAGAGCTTGTGCGTCAGAATTTAATGAAAAAGCAGAGCACATGCTGATGGAATATACTGTCACAGCTGATGAGGTATACGCCGAAGTATACAGCAGACTAAGAAAATAGGGGGAAAAAGAAACTGATGACTCAGACTTTAAAAGGAAAACCGGTGGCAGATGCTATTGATGAACAGCTTATAAGCCTAATGCCGGCATGTTATGAAAATGGAATTGTGCCGACCCTTGCCATTATCAGAGTAGGTGAGAATCCAAGTGATATTGCATATG
>CABSEO010000164.1 GCA_902476665.1 uncultured Emergencia sp. | reverse complement strand
GGCTGAAGCAGTCAAGTCTCCGCACTGCGACAGAATCGCTCCAATAAATCCGATAATCAGGCAGTGAATCCAGATATCCGGTGTCACAAACCAGCCGAACAACCCGCAGCAAACAACGCTGCCCAGAGTGCCTCCAATAGCTCCTTCAATAGTTTTTTTCGGACTCAGAACAGGACAAAGCTTATGCTTTCCGAAAAAATACCCGCTGAAGTAAGCAAAAATATCAGTACAGAATGCAGACAGAAGAACCAGCCAGATCAAAACGGAATACTCACCTGTCTGATCCACCAATACCACATGATAAGAGAAGAACACCACATAAATAATGCCCAGCATCGTAGCCAGCGCATCTTCTATCTTCCTCTGATCAATCTTGAAAATATAAATTGAGCTTGCCATGATTCCTGCACAAAGCCAGCCCAGAATGTACTCATGCTGTCCCGGAACAAAACCGTTCAGCAGATACAAAACCAGCATAGCTCCATAGGCTACAGGCTCCGACGGATGAATATCAATAGCGTTAAATCCTCTGAAAAGCTCCCTGATCCCTATAAATCCAATAAGAATACAAAGTGCTGTCAGCCAGTAACCTCCCAGGTATACAACGATCAGAAGCGGCACCATACAGAGACCCGAAATAATTCTTGTTTTCATAATTACTGTTTCCTTCCTCCAAAGCGCCGATCCCGCTTCTGGTAGTCTTCAATGATTTTCTCATATTCCTCCGGTGTAAAATCCGGCCAGAGAATATCGGTAAAAGCAAATTCGCTGTAGGCACTCTGCCATAGCATAAAATTAGAAAGTCTTTCTTCTCCGCTGGTTCGGATGATCAAATCCGGATCAGGGATACTGCCGTTTTCTTCTCCTGTATAGAGATATTTTCCGATCAGTTCTTCCGTAATCTCGCTTTCTCTGTCTAAACGTCCCAGTTTTATATCATCCCTGATCCGATTCACAGCCCTGACAATTTCGGCGCGACTGCCGTAATTAAGTGCTATATTAAACTGAAGACCGCTGTTATGTTCAGTCGTCTTCAGTGATTTTTCCAGTCTTTCTACGGCTGCTTTGGGTATTACACTGTAATCACCCAGCACTCTGACCCTCACATTATTTTCATGAAGTTCAGAAAGCTCGCTGTCCACATATTTCACCAGCAGCCGGAAAATTCCGCCCACTTCTTCTCTGGATCGCTTCCAGTTTTCTGTGGAAAAAGCGTAAACTGTCAAATACTTGACTCCCAGAACAGAAGAGGCTTTCACGATTTCCTTCATGGCGAGCATTCCTGCATTATGACCTGCAAGTCTCGGCAGTCCTTTTCTCTTCGCCCATCTGCCGTTACCGTCCATAATAATGGCAACATGTACCGGAATGCAGTTTTTGTCTATCATAGTTCCCCCATAACTTTGGAGGCTGCCTCAGTTTATGAGCCAGCCCCTGTTTTCAGTGCAATATTTGTGAGTCGGCATGTCAGCCGTCAGCTCACTTAGATTTCCATGATTTCCTTTTCTTTTGCTGCAACAATGCCGTCGATGTCCTTTACTGCCTTTTCAATAATCTTCTGTACGGCATCCAATTCCTTTTTCAGATCATCTTCAGTCAGTTCTCCGTCCTTTTCCTGCTTTTTAAGAGCATCATTGGCATCCCTTCTCAGATTTCTGACAGCGACTTTAGAATCTTCTCCCATTTTCTTTGTAGTCTTTGTCAGTTCTTTTCTTCTCTCTTCTGTCAGCTGAGGAATTCCCAGTCTGATGCACTTTCCATCATTGGATGGAGTAATACCGATATTAGCTGCGTTGATTGCCTTTTCAATGTCTCCCACGGATTTCGGGTCAAACGGCGTGATCAGCAATGTTCTCGGATCCGGCACTGAAATATTGGAAAGATTTTTCAGTGGAGTCGGCGTTCCATAATAGTCAACGGACACCTTGTCCAGTAAAGCCGGATTGGCGCGTCCTGCTCTGACTGTATTCAAATCTTCCTTTAAAACCTCAATGCTCTTTGCAATTCTTTCCTCTAAACTCTTTCGTGAATGACTCATATTGTTCCTCCTATTTGATTATCGTACCGATTTTTTCTCCATATACCGCTTTCAGAATGTTTCCTTCTTCTGAAATACCGAACACGTGAATTGCTACATGATTATCTCTGCACAAAGTCGCTGCAGTCAAGTCCATAACCTTAAGGTCTTTTTCAAGAACCTCCATGTGGGTGAGCTCATCATATCTGACTGCGTCCGGATTGGTATTAGGATCATCAGAATAAACCGCATCAACATTTTTGGCAAGCAGTATAACATCCGCATCGATTTCCACAGCACGCAAAGCCGCCGCTGTATCCGTCGAAAAAAACGGATTGCCTGTACCTGCACCGAAGATTACAACATCCTTATGTTCAAGCTGGCTGATGGCTTTTCTTCTTGCATATGGCTCTGCAATCTCCCGCATTTCTATAGCTGTCTGGACCTTTGCCTTAACACCTTCCGCCAGAAGTGCGTCCTGCAGTGCCAGAGAGTTCATCACCGTGGCAAGCATCCCCATATAGTCTGCCGTTGCACGATCCATATCCTTACTGGTTCTTCCTCTCCAGAAATTACCGCCGCCGACTACAATGGCCACTTCCACGCCCAAATCCCGGATCTCTTTTACCTGTCTTGCAACCTTCTGGGTCATATCTTCACTGATACCGAACTTGTCACTGCCGGCAAGGGCCTCACCGCTGATTTTCAAAAGAACGCGTCTATATTTTGGTTCCATTCCATGCTCCTTTAGATAATGTTTGCAATAAGAATCATCCTGCAGACCCGCTGCCAGGGTAAAACGCAGAAGCTTGTCTTAATGATTCCTATATTGGCCTTATTATAACATATCTTTCCTCTATCGTGAACTGTTTTTTAATCAGAAGTCCGAACAGAATAAACAGGCTTTCCCACAGTATGCGGAAAAGCCTGTCCTGTTCCTGAAGATTCCTTGTCAAAACAACTTTTTCTTTACGCTCATAATTACAGCTCATTAATATAATCCACCGCTGCCAGTGCCGCAACAGCCCCGTCTGCCGCTGCGGTAGCCAGCTGTCTGACTTTCTTGGTCCTGCAGTCACCTGCCGTAAACAGCCCCGGTGTTTTTGTGAGACAGTCCGCCACATCCGCAAAGTCACCGTTATCAGGCATCTGTCCTATTGCCACAAAGATGCCCTGCACATCCAGAATTCTTTCTTCTTCTGTCATTGTATCCCGGATCTTCAGCCCGCTGACAGTCATTTCTCCAAGGATTTCAACCGGCACGCTGTTAAGCACAAACTCCACATTATCCTTTGCAAGAAGTCGTTTAACACCTGCCTGCTCGCCCCGGAACTGATCCCTTCTGTGTACCAGATAAACCTTTTCCGCAAGGCCCGATAGAACTTCTGCATCCTCCAGCGCTGTATTTCCGCCCCCGATGACTGCAACAGTCTTACCTCTGAAAAAGGCTCCGTCACAAGTTGCACAATAAGATACTCCTACTCCCACAAATTTTTCTTCTGTTGCAATTCCAAGAGGACGATTCTTTGCTCCTGTAGCAAGGATCACCGCTCTTGCTTCATAGCTTCCTGTCTCGGTTCTGACAACCATAGGGTTTCCGGCTTTCACTGCAACAGCTTTTTCATAAACGATTTGCGCTCCCTGCTGGCTGGCCTGCTCGTAAAGGTTGGAAGCAAATTCAAAGCCCGATACCTTTTTTATTCCCGGATAGTTTTCTACCTCGGGAGTATTGAGAATCTGACCTCCAAATCCTTTTGCATCGATGAGCAGTGTTTTCTTTCCCGCTCTCTGTCCGTAGACAGCCGCCGACAGACCGGCAGGACCCGCACCGATAATCACAATATCATATATCATACAATTTCTCCTTCCTTAAAGACCCGCATCATCTCCCTGGTCAGGCTGATACCGTCATCTCGCACATCCATGTCTTTCCGCGGGACCCATTCTGCTGTGGATAGCTCTTCCGTATCCATGGTGATGGTGTCATCTCCATCCAGTCTGCAGAAGAAACCCAGAAGCAGGTTACAGTCAGTTCCCCAGGGCTGACTTTTATAATAAGTGATATCCTTTACCCGCAGTCCCGCTTCCTCCATGACCTCACGGGCTACGGTCTCCTCTGCAGTTTCACCGATTTCCGTAAATCCCGCAATTAAAGCATATTTCTTATATACCCTGCCCTTATACTTTGTAAGCAGAATTTTATCTCCATTAATCACACCGACGATAACAGCCGGGGCAATCTTCGGATAAACAGTGTTTCCACAGGCATCGCAGCGCATCATGCGCTCTTTATGATCATGTTTCAGCGGTTTTCCGCAGCGGCCGCAGAAACGGCTGTCACGATACCACTGATAAAGATGATGGGCGGTGGAAGCAGCAAATGCCAGTTCTTTGAATGCAAGCTCCCGCAGATTTCTGGTGCTCTCCCAGAAAAACTCTTTCGTAAGCAGTACTTCCACGTCTTCCTCGGCTTCTTCTGAAAGCAGATAATATGCATCCTCTTCAATGCGAAAAAGATACCGGAGTTTTTTCCCCTGAAAAGCCGCAGCCTCAGGCACCACCAGCCCTTTTTCCGTCTTTTTTACCAGTATCCGGTTATCACAAAAAGCGAAGACTTTTGCGTCTGCCTCCGCCTCTCTGTTTTCAAACTGATTATACAATTTCCGTTCTCCTAATTCCTGAATCATTGTCACACCTCTGACTGTAATAGTATTCGCTCTGACCATTATTTTATCATAAGAAGAAGGGAAATTGAAAAAAATTTAAAATTGGGTGACAGAATAACCCTCGTCCCAGTTATTGTCCGAAACCAGCAGAATCTCCTCCCGCCTTCCTTCGGGATATTGAGGTATCAGCGCCTTTTCCTGTTCCGTATAAGTCCAGTCAGTAATCACACGAAAAATCCGAAAATCACAGGGCTCGTAATATTCCAGTTCTTTCTGTATCAGTTCGAACTCTGACAGATCTCTATACTCCGCCTCTGTCAGCCTCTGTATCTGCACCACGTCCAGATTCTTTACATAAGCATCAGGAAAGCCTTCCGGCGTCTGATAGTTCTTTATAAAGTCGGTATAATGCCGGCAGACTGCTTCTTCTGCGCGATTGCCGACGGTACACAAAAGTCTGACTGATCCCTTTTGGTACTGCCAGGAGTTTTTACCCTTATACACGTAATCTCTGTCCTCCCTAAGATGCATGCACAGACCATAAATTCTCTGATAGTCTATGTAATTATAAGCAAACCTCACCCCGCTTCTCGCATCTTCATAACCACAGGGATAAAATGTTCCCACATCTGAAATCACTACAGAGATCTCATCAGATAAATGCTCCAGTTTTTCTGTCTCAGTACATTTTGTAAAGCGGGAAAGAAGACCTTTCAGCTGACCTTTGTCTTCCTCGGCAAATTCTCCTTCTATGGTAAAGATTTCCCTCTCTGCTTCAGGCTCTCCTGTTTTGCAGAAAGCGATTTCCCCAATTTCAAAATCATCCTCTTTCAGA
>CABSEO010000163.1 GCA_902476665.1 uncultured Emergencia sp. | reverse complement strand
GACAGAAAGCCCCATCTTCCAGACACTGACGAAGAAGAGCTTTCATCCGGTTCAGCTCTTCTGCAGTAGCCTTCCGGGCTTCAAAGCCCATGATGCAGAGACGAATGGTGCCGTGTCCTGCAGACATACCAAAATTGACACTGGGACGGCAGCTTTCAACGTAGCTGAGGAATTCTCCCATAGAGTTCCAGATATATGGCAGATCCCCGACATAATCTTTCAGAAGTTTTCTTTTGACCGGATCCGCACTTACAGGAGCTGCCGACAGACCGCAGTCTCCACCTATTTCTGTTGTCACACCCTGCAGAATACGGCTTTCAGCCTGCGGAAAGCGTGGGAGAGAGGTATCGCTGTGAGAATGAATATCGATAAATCCCGGAGACAGATAAAGGTCTTCTGCATCCACTACAGTTTTTGCAATACAGGAAGCTAGTCTGCCAATTTCTGCAATTTTTCCGTCTTGTACGGCAAGATCGGCACGATACCATGGAGCACCGGTTCCGTCAATAATTCGTGCGTTTTTTATGAGAAGGTCATACATGTTTTCACCACCTTTGGCTATATGATAAAAACATGAGAAAGTTCTGTCAAGCTGTACCGAGTAAACTGTTAGAAAAAACATTTTTTGCGGGCCGGAATATATATTGACACAGCATCTTTTGAGGAATAGTATAAAGATACAGCCGAAACGGCAGAATTATGGGATTAGCAGAGGTTATAGCAAGAGGGGGAAATTTTATGAAAAAGAAACGGATTCTGCGCAGAATTGTGATGGCTTTTTTGGCTCTTGTCTGGCTTTGTTTCTGTGCGCTGCTGGTTACAGAAACAATTAATGGCTGAACGGGAAAACAAGATGACTTTGTACGCATGGGAGGGAAACCTCTTGTTATGCGTATTTTTTTTGGAAAAAAACCTCTAAATATTCATACTATTCCAAAATTCACTGTACTATGAGAGATAAGTATGTTATACTATTCACAGTTGTAAATTTAATGTAGGAGGTCTTATAATGAAAGGCTACACAAGTGAAACAATCAGGAACGTTGCTTTATTAGGACACGGTGGATGCGGCAAAACGACATTTCTCGAATCCGCACTGCTTGCAACAGGCGTAATTAAAAAGCTGGGCAGGGTTGAAGACGGAAATACCGTTTCTGACTACGACAAAATGGAAATTGAAAAAGGATATTCCATTAATACTTCTGTTGTTCCAATTGAATGGAAAGACAGCAAGATTAATTTTATAGATACACCGGGATATTTTGACTTTGTAGGAGAGGTAAATGCAGCTCTGCGCGCAGCAGAAGCTGCTGTGATTCTGGTGGATGCAGGAGCAGGAGTTCAGGTTGGTACTGAAGCTGCATGGAATGCCTGCGAAAGATATAAAACCCCTAGATTTATTGTTATCAACAAAAGAGATAAAGATGAATTTGACTTTTATAAAACTTTTGATGAATTGAAAGCAAAATTCGGGGACACGCTGATTCCGTTCAGCTGGCCGCTTTCTGCAGAGATCGACGAGGATCTGAAAGAAGCCATCGCTATGGCAGATGATGAACTGATGGAAAAATATTTTGACGGCGAGGATTTCTCTGATGAAGAGATTAAGAATGGTCTGGTCAAAGGTATTTCTGAGGGTGTAATCGTACCGGTTTGCTCTTCTGCTTTCCAGTTGGGACAGGGCATCGAAGGTCTGCTGGATCTGTTGCTGACTTATGTGCCGACTCCACTGCAGCATGGGCCTTATGCAGGCTTTAATGACAAGAATGAACCGGTGGAAAGACTTTCTGTGACAGATGCACCGATGTCTGCCTTTGTATTCAAGACAATTGTTGACCCGTTTGTTGGAAAGATTTCCATCATGAAGGTAGTTACCGGAAAGATCAATTCAGGGACAGAAGTATTCAACGAAAGAGCAGGAAAAACTGAAAAGCTGGGCAAGCTGTTCTTCCTGAGAGGAAAAGAGCAGCTGGAACTGAACTACGCTGAAGCCGGCGATATTGTAGCTGTTGCAAAACTGCAGTATACAGTTTCTGGCGACACTCTTTGTGACAAGTCAGACATCATCAGATATCTCCCGCTGGATTATCCTTCTCCGACGTACTACATCGCAATTGAGGCTGCTGATAAGAATGACGAGGAAAAGATGGGAACCGGTCTGGCAAGACTGAGAGAGGAAGATCCATCCTTTGTAGTTGAAAGAAATCCTGAAACTCATCAGACACTTCTGGGAGGTCAGGGTGATATTCAGCTGGGAATCATTATGGCTAAGCTGAAAGACAGATTTGGCGTAAACGTAAAGGTTGTTCCTCAGAAAATCGCTTACAGAGAAACCATTAAGGGCAGCTCTGACGTACAGGGTAAACATAAGAAACAGTCCGGAGGCGCCGGTCAGTACGGTGATGTACATATCAGATTTTCACCTTCTGAAAAGGAATTTGAATTCTCCGAAGAACTCTTTGGCGGTTCCATTCCTAAGAACTATGTGCCTGCAGTTGAAAAAGGACTGCTGGAAAGCATGCAGAAGGGTCCTCTGGCTGGCTGTAAGGTAGTAAACGTAAAGGCTGTGCTTTACGACGGCTCTTACCACGATGTTGACTCCAATGAAGTGTCTTTCAAGATTGCTGCTTCTCTGGCATTCAAGAAGGGTATTGTTGAGGCAAAGCCTTGCCTGCTGGAGCCGATCATGCATATGGAAATCTATGTTTCCGATGATTATATGGGTGATGTAATGGGCGATATGAACAAGAGAAGAGGAAAAATCCTTGGTATGGAACCTCAGCCGGGCGGCGGTCAGAAGCTTCTGGCTGAAGCACCGCAGGCAGAACTCTTTGATTATGCTTTAGTGCTTCGTTCCATGACTCAGGGAAGAGGAACATTCGAAATGAGATTCGAGAGATACGAAGAAGTTCCAAAGCAGCTGGCAGACAAGATTATTGCAGAACATCAGGCAGAACAGGAAGGTTAATTCACAATATCTTCTTTTATAAAGCAAGGCCGCCGCATCGTATTCCGGTGCGGCGGCTTTTCGTAGGACTGGCCTTTTAAATCTTTGGGTTGATTGGCGGTTTTCGAGAAAGGGCGGTATTCTGATTATAAAATTTCGGGAGCTGTGACGTATTCCTGGATTTTTCCCCAAAAACTGCAGAAAACACACAGAAGTCGGGGAACTAAGCAACAACGAAGTGGGGTTTCTGAACTTTTTTAAAAATTAACTGTTTATCCCAAACTCAGAACCAGCTGAGCGGGAAGGTCATATCTCATGCCAGGGCAGAATTTAAATCAATATAAATACTTATTTCCTATTTACCCCAGATAAACTGATCCTTTCCCGCGCCGAATTCAAAATGGTACTTCACAATTCCTAAATCCACTTTAGCATAAAATCCGCCAGTAGATTGTGCATAGACTATATTTCCTCTGCGGGAAAAGACAAATTTCTGCTGATTCACAGCGGTTGGAGCCAGCAGGGCGGCTTCCATCCCCTGCCTGTACCAGTCGGGAAGATTTTGCAGTTCTTTGGGCTCATCTCTGCAGATTTGGCCGATGGTTTTCTGTTTGCGGGGGGAGCCCTGAGTTTTTCCGTAGCCCAGAGCCAGAAGGCAGACCAACTTCTCGTCAGGACTGATCCGGCAATGAGATTTTGCGGCTCCTTTTTTGAAGGTCAGCGCTACCCAGCAGGTATTAAGCCCCAGCTGCTGGGCGCGCAAAACCAGCTGCTCCCCGTAATAACCGGTTTTCTCGTCCAGATCCTCTGATTTGCTGCCGACGAGCGCCACATAGTTTTGCACATTTTCAAATTTTCCGTAGTGTGCAAGAAAACCAGATTCTTCGCCTGTTACCAGTTGAAAGTGCAGATTGCCGTGGCGATTGCAGTGGTCAATCTGTTTTTCCAGTTCTTTGACGATATCCCCGGAAAGGGGCTTTGAAAGATAGCTGCGCACAGAGTGACGTGCTCTGATTGCTTCCAGTTCTGTCATAAACGCCTCCTCTACAGATCTCTGCTCATGATACGGAGCATCAGATTCATTGCTTTTTCTTTGTCGATTTTATATGCGACGGTGGCGTTTTTCGGAAGCGGCTCAGATAACGGTCTGGTATCGCAATACATCATGCCGTCGGCAATGCTGCCGCCGATGTCGATATCCACTGTCTGTTCACAGCTTTCAAGAATGATGGAGCGGTCAATGAGTGCGCAGACTGTCAGCGCATCATGAACAGCCGTCTCTCCGTTGCTTTGTCCCTGGACGCTTTCAAAATCCGCCCGATGTCGGATCAGACGGCTTGTAAATTTTCCGGCTCTGGTGCCCAAGGCTTCGAAGCGGTCTGCATCGTCATAATTAAATTTTGCGGAATGGGTTGCGTTAAGTGGAATAATCGTAATCTTTGCACCGCAGCCCACTACAATTTTTGCAGCCTCGGGATCAGCGAAAAAATTGAATTCTCCCGCACCTGTCCGATTACCCATATTGTCTGTGCCACCCATAATGATGATCTCTTCTATATTTTCCACGATAGAGGGATCGATGCGCAGCGCAACCGCGATGTTGGAGCAGGGACCTACCGGAATTACTGTGATTTTTTCAGGACTGTTTCTGATGGTATCTACGATCCACATGGCTGCAGGAACCGGTTCCTCTTTAATGGAAGCTGGAGGAAGTCCCATGTTTTCTTCATGAAGAACATAGGTTTTGCCATTGACCACCATGGTGGATTTTCCTGCTGAACCGCCGGGGAGTTCACGACCGGGTGTAAGCCACTTTACCAGGGGTTCATAGCTGCCCTTGAAAACAGGAACATTTCCTTTCATATATGACATGACCCGCAGAGTATTTTCCAGGGTGACAGGAAGGGGCTGGTTGCCATGGGTGACAGTGACTCCCAGCAGTTCAATCTCCTCTGCCAGAAGAGCGGTCATAATAGCAACTGCATCATCGGAACCAGTATCTACATCTAGAATTACTTTTTTTTTCATAATGTAATGTGCCTCGCTTTTATCTAAAATGGGGAATCTATGATCCCGTTGTTTCCTATTGTATCACAGCAGGGATCAGGGTTCCATCAAAAAATCCAGTTACGGCATTTTTTGCGGCAGCTTTGGAAATATTAAGGAATGGCAGTCAATTCCCCCCTTGAAGTGGCTTAAATTACATGATATTATGTAAAAGATAACAACAATTTTTACGAAAGAAGGTAAAAAGTAATGAAAGATATACAGCTTAGGGAGCTTCACAGAAACACTGACAAGTATGCTGATCAGGAAATTGTGGTCAGAGGATGGGTTCGAACCAACCGAAGCTCTAATAAGTTTGGATTTATAGAACTGAACGACGGAACTTTTTTCAAGTCTGTACAGGTGGTATATGAGGCTGATAAGATCGATAATTTCGAACAGGTGTCTAAAGCTCCGATTTCTTCTGCCTGGATGGTGAAGGGAACGCTGGTGCTGACTCCGGAGGCAAAACAGCCGTTTGAAATAAAAGCTGCAGAAGTGGTTATGGAAGCAGATTCTGCTTCTGA
>CABSEO010000162.1 GCA_902476665.1 uncultured Emergencia sp. | reverse complement strand
TGCAGCTCAGATGCACCCTGTTCCCGAAACTTCAGCCTGCCCTTTTCAGCAAGGAGTTTCACACACCACACATGATTCGGCAAAAAACCTTCCTGACCTTGGGTGGTCGGTACTGCCAGCATTTCAACAGATCCTGAATAAAACATTTCTTCCGGGGTAACAATTTCCAGAAGAACGCCTTTACTGCCGTTATTCATGGCCCTTCTCCTTTGATGCCTCGTATTTTGCAACTACATCATCAATGCCGCCTGCAAAGAGGAACATGGATTCAGGAATTTCATCGTGCTTTCCTTCCAGAATTTCCTTGAAACCTCTTACAGTTTCTGCAATCGGCACATACTTGCCTTTCATACCGGTAAACTGTTCCGCCACGCTGAATGGTTGTGAAAGGAATCTCTGAATTTTTCTTGCCCTTGCGACGATCTCCTTATCTTCCTCAGAAAGTTCATCCATACCTAAAATTGCTATGATGTCCTGCAAATCCTTATACTTCTGAAGCACCTGCTGCACACCTCTTGCGGTTTCATAATGCTCTTCCCCCAGAATCAGCGGATCCAGAATTCTGGAAGTTGATTCCAGTGGATCTACTGCCGGATAAATACCTAGTTCTGTAATAGAACGTGACAGAACTGTCGTAGCATCCAGATGAGCAAACGTAGTTGCTGGTGCCGGATCCGTCAGGTCATCAGCCGGTACATATACAGCCTGCACTGAAGTAATAGAGCCGTCTTTTGTGGACGTAATACGTTCCTGCAGCGCACCCATTTCTGTGGCCAGCGTCGGCTGATAACCTACTGCTGACGGCACACGGCCCAGAAGTGCGGAAACTTCAGAACCTGCCTGCGTAAATCTGAAAATATTATCGATAAAAAGCAGTACATCCTGTTTTTCTTTATCTCTAAAATACTCTGCCATGGTCAGCCCTGTCAAAGCAACTCTCATTCTTGCCCCTGGGGGTTCATTCATCTGGCCGAAAACCATAGCTGTTTTTTTCAGTACTCCTGACTCTGTCATCTCATTATACAGGTCATTTCCCTCTCTGGTTCTTTCTCCTACGCCAGCAAACACCGAAATACCGCCATGCTCGGTGGCGATGTTATTGATCAGTTCCTGAATCAGAACAGTTTTCCCTACGCCTGCACCGCCGAAGAGTCCTACTTTTCCGCCCTTGGTGTAGGGTGCGATCAGGTCAATAACTTTGATTCCTGTTTCAAAAACATGGGAACTGGTGTCCTGATCTTCGAATTTCGGAGCAGGTCTGTGGATAGAACTTTTCAGCTCTGTCACTACAGGCCCTTTTTCGTCGATAGGATCTCCCAGTACGTTGAATAATCTGCCCAGCACTTCTTTTCCTACAGGCACTTTGATTGGTTCTCCTGTATCCAGCGCCTCCATCCCCCTCGAAAGTCCATCGGTAGAGGACAAGGCAACACATCTTACCTCATCGTCACCGATATGCTGATGTACCTCAGCCACGATGCTTCTTCCCTCTGTGGGAATCTCAATGGCGTTGAGCAGTTCCGGCATCTCGTCCGGATTAAATCGGATATCTATCACAGGTCCAATGATCTGGTGTATTGTTCCCTTATTCAATCTGCTTCACCTCTATCTCTGCTAACTTGCATTGCTGCGCTATCGATGCAGGCTTCCGAATCCAGCAGTTTTACCTCTGTGCCTCAGCACCTGCAACGATCTCAATAATTTCATCTGTAATTTCCGCCTGTCTGGCGTGGTTATACTCAAGTTTCAGCTCAGCCAGCATATCTCTTGCATTGTCATTGGCGTTCTCCATGGCTGTACGCCGCGCCGCATATTCACAGGTTGCTGACTCAATACAGGCACTGAAGATCAGCACCTCAATATATTTAGGAATAAGATAGCTGAAAACCTCCTCTGCCGACGGTTCATACTCCACTACCCGGCTATAACGCTGCGTTTCTTCATTATTCTTTGACACATCTACAGGCAGTACCTTCTTCACCACTACTTCCTGATGGAGCGTATTAATATAGGAGGTATAGACAATGTCTATCTCATCAATTTCCCCCTTCTGATACATCTCCAGCAATGGAAGTGTAATCTCCTTGGTTTCTTCAAAAGTCACTGTATCAGCCGGGGCATCATGTTCCATCAGAATCTCAGCTCCATGATGAGCAAAATAGTCCTTGCCTTTACTTCCAATCGTAACCAGTTTCACATGGCTGTAATCATTTCCGTATGCAGAAAGCTGCTCCGACATCAGTCTGATGACATTGGCGTTAAAACTGCCGCAAAGGCCGTTGCTGCTGGTGATCAGAATATAACACTTATTATTAATCTGGCGACTGCCTGACAGATACTCTGCAGGTATGTCCTCCACGTCTTCCAGTGTTGCCTGAATAGACTCCAGTATTCGTCCCAGGTACAGTCTGGAGCTTTCAAAGACGGCTTTTGCTTTTCTCAGCTTTGCAGCAGAAACCAGCTTCATAGCATTGGTGATCCGCTCGGTACTGCCGATACTCTTAATCCGTCTCTGGATATTCTGCATTTGCTCAGCCATGGACAAAACCCACTTTCTTAAACTCTGTCAGGGCCTTCTTCAGCAGTTTTTCTGTATCTGCACTGAAATCACCTGTAGTATGAATTTCTTTGCCGATTTCCGGATAATGATCATCCATATAAGCGTAAAACTGCTTTTCAAATGATTTAATCTCATCCACTTCTATATCACTGAGAAAGCCTCCAGAAGCTGCAAAAAGTATCATTACCTGATGTGCTACATCTACAGGTCCATACTGTCCCTGCTTCAGCACTTCCATCAGAATGCGACCGTGGTCCAGCTGCGCCTTGGTAGCAGCATCCACATCAGATCCGAACTGAGAAAAATTCTGTAGTTCTCTGTACTGTGCCAATATCAGTTTAATCTTGCTGGAAACTTTTTTCATAGCCTTGATCTGTGCATTGCCGCCTACTCGAGATACCGAGATCCCCGCATTAATGGCAGGTCTCTGTCCGGAAAAGAACAGTTCGGTTTCCAGGAAAATCTGTCCATCCGTGATAGAAATCACATTGGTCGGAATATATGCAGAAACATCCCCTGCCTGTGTTTCAATAATAGGAAGTGCGGTAATAGAACCGCCTCCCAGCTCATCACTGAGTTTAGCCGCTCTTTCCAGAAGCCTGCTGTGCAAATAAAAAACATCTCCCGGATAAGCCTCTCTTCCAGGCGGTCTGCGAAGCAGCAGAGACATTGCTCTGTACGCAACTGCATGCTTTGACAGGTCATCATAAATAATCAGGACATCTTTTCCCTGATACATAAAATACTCTGCAATTGCACATCCGGAATACGGTGCAATATACTGCAGAGGTGAAACCTCACTGGCTGTTGCTGACACTACGATAGAATATCTCATCGCATCCTGATTTTCCAAGGTCTGTACAAGTTGCGCCACAGTAGATTTTTTCTGTCCTATTGCCACATAAATACAGATAACATCCTTATCTTTCTGATTCAGAATAGCATCCACTGCAATAGCAGTTTTTCCCGTCTGACGGTCGCCGATGATCAGTTCACGCTGTCCCTTGCCAATCGGCATCATGGCGTCAATTGCCTTGATGCCGGTCTGCAGCGGTTCATTGACGGATTTTCTCTGCAGCACACCTGGCGCAGGATATTCAATAGGACGGTATTCACTGGTTTCGATAGCACCCTTTCCATCAATAGGGTGTCCCAGCGCGTTTACCACACGCCCAATCATTGCTTCACCTACCGGTACATCAACTACCGTGCCTGTAGGTTTCACTATATCTCCTTCACCGATCTCTCTATCTGATCCCAATATTACAGCACCCACATTATCTTCCTCCAGATTCAGTGCCATGCCGTAAGTTCCTCCGGGAAACTCCAGAAGTTCTCCTGACATACAGCGATTCAGTCCGTACACTCGAGCAATACCGTCGCCGACCTGCATAACTGTGCCGAAGTCAGAAATCTCAAGCTGGTTGCTGTAATTCTTGATCTGCTCTTTAATAAGACCACTAATCTCATCAGGTCTTAAATTCATAGAGGTTGCCCTCCTTTCTGTCATGTCTTCGTTTCAGTCCTCATCTAATTCTTTACTGTATAGTTTTCAGTTTATGCTCCAATGCCTTGAGTTCTGCGCGTAAAGATGCATCGATAAGTTTGCCGTCAACCATAATTTTAACGCCGCCCAGCAGGTGTTTATCGATTTTATTCCGCAGCTTGATTTTCTCATGAAGCAGCTTTCCTGTTTCACGCTCAAACTGCTCCACCTGTTTCTCACTCAGTGGAACCGCTGAATAAATCTTGCCATAAGCTTCACCCCGATATTCATCCATCAGACGCAGATATTCTTTCACGATTCTGTGATAGTGGAACATCCGGTCTTTATCAATGAGAATATACAGAAATGACAATACCTCTCCGCATACTCTGCCTTCAAACACGTTCCGAATCATGTTTTTTTTCTTTATTACCGGGATGGCAGGATTACAGAGCAGACTTACGAAATCCTGCTCTTTTTTCAAAATCTGATCGATCTGATCGATTTCTTCTTTGATCTCATCGATTTTATCAAGTTCTACTGCGGCATCAAAAAGAGCCCGGCCATAAGTCATTGCTACAATTAACTCCATGGCTTTTCCTCCGCCTCCTCAATAATCTGGCTGATAATCTCCTCATGAGTCTTTTGATCAAGTTCCCTCTCCAGAATCTTCTCTGCTGCCATCATAGCAAGGCTGCCTACTTCCTCTTGCAGTTCTTTTCTTGCATTATAGCGTTCACGACGGATCTCCTTCTGTGAATGTTCTAGCAAGACTCTGGATTGTTCATTTGCCGCGTCCACAATTTCCTTTGCCTGATTCTTGGCCTCGTCCCTCGCTGCCTTTAAAATCCGGCGGCATTCATCCTCTGCCCCTGCAATTTGTGTCTCATATTTAGAAAGCGTCTCTTCAGCTTTTCTGTTCACTTCCTCAGCGTGATCCAAAGAAGCCTTAACCGCATTTTCCCGTTCTTGCATAAACTGATGTACCTTTTCAAAAAAGAAATGTTTCAGGATCAAAAACAAAACGATAACTGTAACAGCTGTAAATAACAGGTTCCAGTTAAACTCCAGCACTGGCTGTACCATGCTCATATCTGATCCCACTCCTTTCTTCTGGTTTCTACAGTTTACTTACCATCATAATTGCAATAACAAAAGACAGTACACCGATTGTTTCCATAATTGCCATACCAACGATCATGGTTGTCCGGATAGAATTGCCCGCTTCCGGTTGCTTTGAAATACCTTCAAGGCCCTTAGAAAGTCCCAGCCCCTGACCAAGTCCGATGCCCAGTGCAGCAAGACCAATAGCAATACCTGCTCCAATTGCGATAATACCCATTTTTCTACCTCCGTTTATACCTTATTTCATACTGTTTTCATGAGTCATTGATCGTGTTTTTGTTTTTTCCACCTTGGCAGACACGCCTACCATTGCCGACTGCAGAAAGATCATAGTCAGCATAGTGAAAATATAAGTCTGAACAGGCGGTTC
>CABSEO010000161.1 GCA_902476665.1 uncultured Emergencia sp. | reverse complement strand
ATCCCGTCACCGCTATTATCGCATCAGGGTTGACATTTTTCATTCTGCGGATATACTGGCGTGATTTCCGGTCCGCCAGATTTGTTACCGTACAGGTATTAATAACATAGGCGTCTGCAAAGTCCTCCTCGCCGACAATCCGATGTCCTGCAGCAGAAAACTGCTCCTTCATGGCTTCTGTTTCGTACTGATTGACTTTACAGCCTAATGTGTGAAATGCAATCCTCATAAAATTCCTTTCTATCCCATTCATATACATAAATAGTACAACCTTTTCCGCTTTTCTTCAAGAATAATCTTCGAGAGATTCCGATATACTGTCTTGAAAGGAAACAAACTATGGCAAAGAAATTTCTCTCTGTTTTTCTTCTCGGTCTTCTGGTCTTTGTCACTGTCTGTGAAAAATCAGTACCGCTGCCTGTTTCGAAAGCAGCGAAAACCGGAGAAGAAGACTATATCAAATGGGTAGATTTTAATGTAACCTACGACGCCCTTAAGGATGCCATGAATCTGGATATTGAAACTTTCGACCAGGATCTTCATCTTCCCTGGACAGAAAGTCTGGCTTTTCTGGCATGTCGTAACGGCGGTGACTTTTCTGGCTACAAAAAGAGTGATTTAGACAGTTTTGCAGAAAAAAGGATTTCAGGCAGTTCCATAAACGATCTGACAGAGGATTCCAGGGTCTACGATTATTATTACAAAGCCTACTCTGCTGTTATCGGAAACTTTCTTGGTATCCGCAAGGATGGGACTTATGGACTGACCGCCTATTCTCCCATAGCTGCAGGATACTGGTACACCGAAAGTGATGACTTCGGAAACGGCCGCAGTTACGGCTTCGCCAGGAAACACCTGGGTCATGACATGTTCTGTTCTCCGGGTACTCCTGTTATGGCAGTGGAAGACGGAACAGTGGAAGCTCTGGGCTGGAATCAGTATGGCGGCTGGCGAATCGGTATCCGCTCCGGTGACGGACAGAGATATTACTACTATGCCCATCTCCGAAAGGATTCACCATACGCCAAAGATTTGAAAATCGGCAGCAAGGTGGAGGCTGGACGGCTCATCGGCTATTCGGGCCAAACGGGATATAGTATCAAAGAAAATGTCAATAATATTAATGTGCCTCATCTCCACTTCGGCATGCAGCTTATTTTCGACGAATCACAAAAGGAATGTCTATCTGAAATCTGGATTGATACCTATTCCCTGATAAGACTTCTGTCAGAGCATCGCTCTGATCAGCTTTCTCCGGACAGCACCGAAACTGCTTCTGCCAAGTCTCCTTCCTTTATAGATTCTCTGACAGCATCAGACTCAGTCCCTGTAGAAGTGCCCATCCTCATGTACCATGGTCTGACGGATAAACAGAGCATGGTCAACGATTACTATATCACCGTCTCTGACTTTGAATCAGATCTGGAGTATCTGAAATCTCATGGCTATACAGCCATTACCATGACAGACCTGATCAACTATGTATATGATAAAACAGGTAATATCACCCTTCCTCAAAAACCTGTCATTCTCACCTTTGACGACGGTTTTCTCAACAATCACACCTTTGCTACGCCGCTGTTAAAAAAATACGGTATGAAAGCAGTCGTCTCAGTTATCGGCAGTGCTTCAGAGGAAATGTCACAGACAAAATACAAGAATGAAGCCTCCTGCGCTGTCACCTGGAGTCAGCTTCAGGAAATGGCCAATACCGGGCTCTGGGAAATCCAGAACCACACCTATGACCTTCACGGTATCAAAAACGGCAGAAAGGGCGCCAGTAAAAAGGCAGACGAAAGCCGGGAAACCTACGAAAATCTTCTGAAAGATGACCTGCAGCTTGTGCAGGCTCAAATCAAAGAGACCGTCGGTGTTGAGCCGAATACTTTTACCTGGCCATTCGGAGCTTATACGAAGGAAAGCCGCTCTTTACTGAAAAAACTGGGTTTTCAGGCAACCCTGAGTTGTGCTTCAGGAATTAATGAAATAAAAAAAGGCGATACGGAAAGTTTGTATCTGCTGAAAAGAAACATCAGGAAGCCGGGGTCAGAGATCAGTTCCTGCCTGTCGTGACTTGACGCCACAAGGCACAGATATAATTCCCACACATAATGAACAACGAGGCCGCATCCTGCAGCCTCGTCATTGCTCCTTAGTATTCTTTCAGCCACATTACCTTTGACTGGCCTGTGAAGTCACTTCTCGTCAGCATCCTATCCTCTCGTTCTGCTTCTCCGGTCTGACTATCATACGGGTCCAGTCTGAAATGATGTTTCGGAGGTTGGAATTCCGCCATAACCTTTGTATTAAAAACAACTCTGTATGGATCGATATTACCAAAGTAAAAATCCGCGGCCTCTCTGTTATCATAGACCATGGCACCTCCTCCAAAGGAGCAGTCCACCGGTCTCCAGCCTGCTCCCTCAAAATAGGCAGCTGCCCAGTCATGCATACCGGTTCCGCCGTCTTCCACTGTAATCCCAGACTCCCATCTTGCAGGAATCCCGTTATAACGGCAGAGCGTGATGAACAGAAGGGACTGCAGTCCACAGTCTCCTCTTCCCCGGACTGCGAAATATTCACCCACATGATCAATGGCAGCATAGTCTTTCACATACGAATAGCGATAATTCTCCAGCATATAGTCGTAAATCTTTTTGGCGATAACTGTTTTATTCGTTTCTTCGCCTACGATTTTTTCAGAAAGCGCTCTGATAAATGGAGAAAATACAATGGCCGGACTTCTTTCTGACAGATCCTCCTCAGTAAAGCCTTCACCCGCATATGCTGTCATGCCTGCTCCTGCGGCCACCAGTTCCTCAAAGGACATATAGTTTATCTCTGTGGAAAAGCGGTAACGAAGCGTAAAGCTTCTCCGCTCATTACCGTCTGAGAAAAATACCGCTGTTCTTGCCGGTGCATCTTCTAACGCAATGCTGCAGTCCCCATCTGCAGATACAAATTCCGCAGATTTCATAATGGTACCCTTCAACGACGGATAAGGAATGTCAACCCTCAGTCTGCTGCCATTTGCCGCATCTTCGGATACAGTAATGGTTTTCTCTATCTCACCTTCCAGGCCGAGAAACCCTTTTTCCCGAATCTTTTCAGTCATATTCCTAACCCAGGCTCCGTCAGAGATTTCTGTTTTCAGTCCCGGCCAGCTTCTGAGCATAGGATTGGATGTCAGCAGAGCCGACCTGCTGCTCTCAAAATATCTTTTCTCACCCTCTACAAAGGCCCAGTCCAGATCCAGTGCTATTTTATCCAGATCTGTTTTTGTGAATCCCGGAGCCACCTCTGCAATCTCTGCAATAAGTTCTTCTTCTGTCAGGGTATAAGCACTGCAGTTTACCTTCAGTTTATGAAGCTCCAATTGTATACACCGCTTTACCGCCTCAGGCAGATCTTTCCTCTGGCAGTGAAGTTCGGCATATTTTTCAAACTCCGATACTTTTCCTGCCCATTTAAGGCGCTGCAGATCCTCAGGAATGCCTACTGCGGCATCCTTCAAATAGGTTAAATCCATCTTGTATCCTCCTTCTCTTTATAATATTGCGTTTATTTACAGTTCCAGTTCGTACATAATCATCGACAGCGCAGCCATTCCTGCCGTTTCTGTTCTGAGAATGGTCTTTCCAAGACTTACTCTCACAGCCCCCCACTGATCCATAAAAGCCGCTTCCTTGTCTGAAAAACCGCCTTCCGGTCCTATTACAACAGCTATGGACTCAGGTTTCTCTGTCAAATTCCGCAGACAGTCCTTCATAGTCCGATTACTCTCATTCTCATAGGGAAACAGCACCAGATCGAATGAGGAAAG
Organism: uncultured Emergencia sp.; assembly: GCA_902476665.1. Classification (GTDB taxonomy): domain Bacteria; phylum Bacillota; class Clostridia; order Peptostreptococcales; family Anaerovoracaceae; genus Senimuribacter. The sequence goes on along the minus strand of CABSEO010000161.1, from coordinate 1,721 downwards.
CTGCTCCTGCAGCATTGAAAACCGAATCTGCTGTCCGATCTCCGGAATCATTCCTCTTTTGCACTGTTTCACTGCTTCGTCGGAAATCTTCTGCCAGCGTTCCAGCTTCTTGGAGAAGTTTCCTTTTTCCACCACCACCGTACGATCCATAAATACCGGCACAATACTGTAAACTCCCAGCTCTACACATTTCTGTACAATGGTCTCCATCTTTCCCGCCTTGGGAACGCCCTGAAACAGAGTCACCTGAATCTGCGGCTCTCTGGCAAACTTCTGTTTATCCAGAATGCTAAGAAGCACCTGCTCAGCATCTATAGAAAGAATTTCCGTCTCGTATTCCCACTGACAGGAATCAGAAACATCTACTCTGTCTCCTTCCCGCAGACGCATAACCTTTATCATGTGCCTGATGTCACCCTGATCCGTGATGCGAATCAGCTTTTCTTCCACATTGCCAGCATCTGTAAAAATTCTCATATCCATCCTCCAAAAATCCGCGAAAGCACATCAAAGTATACCAGTGCGAAGGTAAAGACAATTACAAACGGCAATACCATCAGTTTCTGCACTTTGCCTCTTGCCATGACCATATACAGAATCACAGCACACAGTACATCAAAAAACAATGGCATCTGCCACCCTGTATAAATCGGATAAGCTTCTGCCGCAAGAAGAGAGAGCGGCACTGCGGCACAGGCTGCGCCCAACCACTCCTTCCGGCAGGCATTGTGGCAGATAAATCCTACCAGTGCTCCTATGGCGGCAAAAATCACCCAGTAGATCAGAGTTCTTCCCGTTACCGTCCCTCCCAGCAGATACTGGTGTGTGAAATATGAGGAAATAACTCCGCAGAGATACACGAACACATGAAGAGCCGCACGAAACCCATCCTGAGAGTAAACTGCCAGCAGCGCTGACACAAACACCCAGATTCCCAGATTTGAAACGATAGCACCGACAACAGAGCCGTTTTCCAGATCTTTTGAAACCCATCCCATCAGAAGACCCAGAACCAGAGAAAACAGAATAAACACCATATCGTTCTTTCGCTTGCCATAACTCTTTTTCAAATAACTCCACCTCATCCGTCCAGTTGATATTCATAACGCAGCTTCTTACAGATTCGCCACAATGCAGCACCATCCACCGTCTTCTCTAATCTCCAGAATACCGAATCCGCGAGACCGCAGGTATTCAGCCACCTGCACTTCCTTTTCCACCAGAATACCGGAAGAAATAAAAAGTCCGTCTTTGTTCATGTGTCCAGCCACATCATCTGCCAGCATCATGACCAGATCTGCCATCAGATTGGCCACTACAATATCTGCCTTGTAATCAATTCCTTTTGTCAGATCGCCTATCTGTGCTCCTGCAGTTTTTTCTACCCCGTTTAAAGCAATGTTCTCAGCTGCCACTTCCACTGCCACAGGATCGATGTCAATGCCCAGAACATCCTCTGCACCCAAAAGTGCTGCCGCAATAGACAAAATTCCGCTGCCGCACCCCACGTCAAGCACCTTGTCACTCTGCTTCTGATACTTTTCCAGCATTTTTACGCACAGAGACGTAGTTTCGTGGGTACCTGTACCAAAAGCCATACCCGGATCAATTTCAATCACCAGTTCTCCGTCTTTCTTTGCGTATTCTTCCCAGGTCGGCTTGACTACAATGGAATCCGAAATCCTTGCGGGTTTAAAATATTCCTTCCATCTGTCTTTCCA
>CABSEO010000160.1 GCA_902476665.1 uncultured Emergencia sp. | reverse complement strand
GATGCCTATGCGCTGATGGATTACGGCTTTGAAATTGAGGGGGATTGAAGATGAAAATGAATCAATGTATTGATGCGGGCAGGCCGGGATGCTGTCCCTGTGAGCTGGCTGAGCACGGAGCCTGTCTGGTTTGTGGAAAACTCAGAGGAGAGACCTGTCAGGAGTGCAGCTGGCAGGGTGTCTGTATCGCAAGTCTTTATGAGCAGAACGGCAGAAAGCTGGTGAAGGGACGGTCAGAAAAACTGCTGCCTGTGAGAGAAATCAGAAACTACAGCGATGATTTTAAAGTATTCATTTTAGAGGCAGACAAAGGCTTTTGTCAGAAAGCGCAGACCGCCGGCGCCTACGTGTTTGTGCGGCGTGACGGAGAAAAAACATGGTATGATGCCCCTGTCTCGGTGCTGAAGGCAGAGCCTGATACAGGGATGCTGCATCTTGGTGTTTACCGCTGTGGGGCAAAAACTGACTCTTTGTTCCAGGCACAGGATTTTTTATGGATTCGCGGTATCTACTATAATGCCCTGGCGGGAATGGGAACCTTATCAGAAAACAGTGAAGAGACCTTTGTCTATGCAAAGGGAATTGCAATTGCCCCGCTGCGAAACTTTCTGGATGGCGGCAGCAGATACACCAGATGGATGAAGAATCTTCATCTCTACATAGATCTGGAGAAAATCGGATTTGACTTTTTCAGAGAATATTTTGGAGATCTGCCGGCAGAGGCCATTGAGGTACGGAGCTTTGCCAGAGAAGGCCTGTGCTCTCTGGATGATCTGGATCGTCTTGAAGAGAGCAGGCAGGCCAATGTGCTGGCACTGACATCTCCGTTTTATGCCGGACAGGTGGAACGGGCGGCAGGCAGACCGGTAGTTCGGCCTATTGAAGGGAATCTCTGCTGCGGTGAAGGGGTCTGCGGTGCGTGTACCTTTACGGACAGTCTGGGGCAGACTGTCCGCCGGTGCAAAATGCGGGGATGATAAATGCCGTGGCAGCGCAAAAGACGGAGCTTGAGCTCCGTCTTTTGCGTTCATTGTTTGCGATGAAGATTTTAGTTTGGTTTTATACGAAATTTTTATGAAAATGGTTGCGAATTTCCATACAGCCTTTGATAAATTCAGGCACGATCACTGCCATGGACAGGGTAAGAATTCCTGAAAAGATAAAGTATTTATAGATAAAAAGATGCATATGCATCAGTGCAGGCAGACAGAATAGCAGAATGCCGCAGGCTGCAAAGATATATGCGATAAGGCTGAACACTTTTTTCTGTTTCATCATGATCTTCCCCTTTCAGAATAACTGTGGCAATGAATTGTTTCTGGTTTTATATTATCCAAAAAAATATAAAAATACTATCATGAACAGGTTAAAAATCTGTTAATCCTGTGTAAAACGGTCAGCTGTCTCGGTGGAAATTTTTTCGCTGAAAGCCAGTTATGTCTTGACATCGCCTGCGGAAATCGGTAAGATAAAAGGTAGTGAAATTACAAAAGAAAGGTGAATTTGAAATGAAAAGAATCAAGACTATAGAAACAAGAAATTTAGAACAGAGCATGAAAAACGGCGGCTGCGGCGAATGCCAGACTTCCTGCCAGTCTGCATGCAAAACTTCCTGCGGCGTAGCTAACCAGGCCTGCGAGAAAAAGAACTAAGATGATACACCAGTATAAACAGGGCGGATATAATATCGTCTTGGACGTTTATAGTGGTTCAGTACATGTAGTGGACGATGTGGCATATGACATCGTCCAGCTTTTTTGTGACGAGGACGAAGAGACCATTGTGACAAAAATGCTGGACAAGTACGGAGATCGGCCTGATGTGAACCGCGGAGAGATTCTTGACGTCATTGAAGACATCAAAGAGCTGAAGAGGCAGAACAAGCTCTTTACAGAGGATATTTACGAGCCCAATGCCTATGATCTGAAAAACCGCCATACTGAGGTCAAAGCTCTTTGCCTTCATGTGGCGCACACCTGTAATCTGAACTGCACCTACTGTTTTGCCAGCCAGGGGAACTTTAACGGTGAAAGAGGGCTGATGAGCTTTGAGACAGGGAAACGGGCTCTGGATTTTCTCATTGAAAATTCTGGAGAACGGACCAATCTGGAAGTGGACTTTTTCGGCGGCGAACCGCTGATGAACTGGCAGGTGGTGAAAGATCTGGTAAAATACGCCCGCAGCATCGAGAAAGAACACGGAAAGAATTTCCGCTTTACCCTGACCACCAATGGAGTGGGAATTGACGATGACATTATTGACTTTGCAAATCGTGAGATGCACAATGTGGTTCTCAGTCTTGACGGCCGTAAAGAGGTTCACGACAGACTGCGCCGGACCATAAATGATGAGGGAAGTTACGACATCATCGTGCCTAAATTCAAAAAACTGGTGGAGGAGCGGGGCGGCAGAGATTACTATATGAGAGGAACCTTTACCCACAACAATGTGGATTTTACAGAGGATATTTTCCATATGGCCGACATGGGATTTACGGAACTTTCCATGGAACCTGTGGTTTGCCCTCCGGATGATCCTTTTGCGCTGACTGAGGAAGACCTGCCGGAGCTGTTTCACCAGTATGAGATTCTGGCAGAAGAGATGCTGAAACGGGAAAAAGAAGGAAGAGGCTTTACCTTCTATCACTATATGATTGATCTGGCGCACGGGCCATGCATTTATAAGAGAATTTCCGGCTGCGGTTCGGGAACTGAGTATTTTGCAGTTACACCTTGGGGAGATCTGTATCCTTGTCATCAGTTTGTTGGAGACGAAAAATACAGGATGGGGGACATCTGGCAGGGCGTCACAAATGAGGCTGTCCGTCAGGAGTTCAAGATGTGCAATGTTTATGCCAGAGAAGAATGCCGCGACTGCTGGGCGAGCCTTTACTGCGGCGGAGGCTGTGCAGCCAATGCCTATCATGCCACAGGATCTGTCAGAGGCGTTTATGATTATGGTTGTGAGCTGTTCAGAAAGAGAATGGAATGTGCTATCATGCTGCAGATTGCAAAACAGGATCTGTAAATTAGAGAATAAATACGGGACTGCTGTTCTACAGATAACTTTTGTTGTCAGAGCAGCAGTTTTTTGTATGCACAGAAACGGGAGACAGCACATATTTTTAACAATTTTGAGCAGTCTAGTAAGAAAAAGGAGAGGATTAAATGGCAAATCTTTATACAAAATCAGGGGATCTTGGGACGACATCTCTGGCAGGTGGCACCAGAGTGGCAAAGTGCAGTAAAAGAGTTGAATGCTGCGGAAACATAGACGAGGCTAATTCAGTTTTAGGTATGGCTTATGCCATGACAAAGAATCAGTACGTGAAAGAAAGCATAGATATGATACAGCGGCAGCTTTTTTTGCTGGGTGCAGAAGTTGCCAGTGAAGAAGGCGATTTTACGAAAATAGAAGAAGTCTGTATCAGGGAGTCAGACATTGAAATGCTTGAGGGAATTGTAGATCGCTGTTCGCTGACAACAGGGCCGCAGACAGAGTTTGTGATTCCGGGCACCAGTCAGGTTTCGGCGGTTTTGCATCTGGCAAGAACTGTGATTCGTCGGTGTGAACGAACTGTAATTGCAGCCAGAAAAACTGAACACATGCGTGAAATGGCAGGAAAATATTTGAATCGGTTATCTGATGCCGTTTTTGCTCTTGCAAGGTTGGAAGAAACTACGTCGCTGAAGGAGAGGGGGGAGAAATATCGCTGCTGGCCCTCAAAACGGTAAAGCTTGATTTTCAGTATTGACATAATAGAATTTGTGATATACTATAATATAGTAATGAAAACTAGATTCTAAAATAAAAGATATTGTATATCGGGAGGTTGATATGGCGGATAGAACTTTAAAGAGATATACTGTCGGGGAAGAAATTTTTAACAGTGTATCTCACGGAGTAGGTTCGGTTCTTTCTATTGGAGGAATGACAGTGCTCATTGTTTTGTCGGCGGTACATGGAAGTGCACTTGGGCTGGCAACCAGCATCATTTATGGAATTTCCCTGATTGTACTCTATACTATGTCTACAGTGTACCATGCAGTTCCTCAGCCTAAGGCGAAGGAAATACTCCGCATTTTTGATCACGCTTCTATCTTTCTGCTCATCGCAGGAAGTTATACACCGTTCTGCCTGATCGCACTGGAGGGAAATCCCAAGGGCGTTATGGTGGCAGGGGCAGTTTGGCTGTGTGCGATTGTGGGCATCGTGCTCAATGCCATTGATCTGAAAAAGACAGAGAAGCTGGGAACCGTACTTTATGTAATGATGGGATGGGCGGTAATATTTGCTGTAAAAGATATTGTGGCTGTACTGCCGATACCGGCTTTCTGGCTTCTGCTTCTGGGCGGTATCAGCTATACAGGCGGACTGGTGTTTTATGCAATGAAGAATGTAAAGTATATGCACAGCATCTGGCATCTCTTTGTACTTTTGGGAAGTATTCTGCATTATATCTGTATTGCGGTATATGTACTGCCTATGTCTTATTAACTGAAGAACAAGATTTGCAGGGAAAGTAAAGAATACAGTCCGGATACGGCTCTCTGAAGCAAAACTGTTTCACTGGCAGAGTGAAACAGTTTTGTTTTTTGACGTTTATAATATCAGATATGAAAGCACCGCTTAATGTCATGCCGTGTTCCCAGCACAAGAATTGTGCTTGACGCAGGGAAGCGGGTTTCAGGTTTATTTGCAGTCATGACAAATTTGCCGTTCTGTTTGATTGCCAGGATGTTTACATGGAAATGTCTGCGGATATCCAGTTCATCAACGGTTTTACCGATCCAGCTTTCAGGTACATCAACTTCATAGATTGCATAGTCATCATCTACAGGGACGTAATCGGAAATATGATCTGAAGTAAAACGGATTGCAGTCCAGATTGCCATTTCTTTTTCCGGGTAGACGACATTGTCTGCACCGTTGCGCAGCAGGAACTTTGCCTGGATATCCTGGGATGCCCTTGCAACTACACGTTTTGCACCCAGTTCCTTTAATAGAGAGGCGGTTTCCAGTGAACTCTGGAAATTATCCCCGATGGCAACAATACATACGTCGAAATTACGTACGCCCAGCGATGCCAGAAATTCTTCGCTGGTGCTGTCGCCGATTTGTGCATTAGTAACATATGGCATGACTGTATTCACGCGGGCTTCATCTTTATCCACGGCCATTACCTGGTGATCTAGTTCATTAAGTTGCATAGCGATATGCCGGCCGAAACGGCCCAGACCTATCAATAGTACAGTTTTCATAGAGTCCTCCTAAAATGATATGCCCTTTGTTCAGCCTACAGTAATTCTCTCCTGCGGGAGACGGGCATTTGAATTGTGTGTATTGGAAAGAGCGGCATAGATTAATGTAAGGCCGCCGACCCGGCCCAGAAACATCAGCACCGTCAGAATGACATGAGAGACTTCCCCAAGTTCCGGTGTAATTCCCAGGGTCAGACCGACTGTTCCAATGGCAGAAGCGGTCTCAAACAGACAAGTGATAACAGGCAGGTCTTCAATACGGCTGATGATTAGACCACCGGTCAGA
>CABSEO010000159.1 GCA_902476665.1 uncultured Emergencia sp. | reverse complement strand
CATATATGAAAGTCATCGAAAGAAGGCGTCCTCTTATCTCCCAGATTGTGGAGCAGGAAGAAGTCAAAATAGCCTGCACCTGTTCGTTTTAAAGAAGTTTCAAACATAGCTTTTGCCTCTTCCTCCGTAGAAGCACACCAGGCAGGCAACTTGGTGGCGAGCTGAAAACTGTCTCTCGGATAGCGATCCACCAGAGCAATTTTTGCAGCTTTCTCCGATTTTCCGTCCAGGTAACCCCAGGCTGTGTCAAAGTAAGTAAATCCTTTGGCCAGAAACAGGTCCACCATCTCTTTCGTCTGCTCCAGATCCACATCTTCTCCTTTCATTGGAAGACGCATAAGACCAAATCCCAGTTTTTTTATCTCAGAAATTTTTTCAAACATGACAGGTTCACCCTCCTTAAAATCAATTCTGTATCCAAATCCCGGTTCCGGCATCCAGTCCCATAGATTGCTCTTTACCTGAGGAAATAACTGCTGCATCACTGCAGAAATCACACCGCCATGACAGATAACAACCGACACAGTATCCCTGCCGTTGTGGCGATGAGAAAGCTCTTTCAGACGATGAAATCCCAGAAGCTCTTTCAGCCCCTTTGCTATTCTTGCGGCAAACTGATTACGGGTTTCTCCTCCGTCTAAAGGCGCATCTCCACTTTCATCCCAGCACCAGGCAGAAAACTGGGCATCGTCTTTCAGTTCCTCATAAGAATGGCACTCATACCGGCCAAAATTCATCTCCTGCAGTTCTGCAATAACTTTCCTTTGGCGCTTTCCAAAGAGAATCTCAAAGGTCTGTTCCGTCCGCAGCAGTCCTGTAGTATAGCAGTCTGCATCCTCATCAATCCGGGGATAAACTCTTTTTTCCGCCAGTCTTTTCAATTCTGCGATTCCCTTCTCAGTCAGAGGGATATCTGCACTGCCGTAAAACCATTTTCTCAGATTACCTTCTGTAATCCCATGCCGAATCAGATAAATTCTCGACCGCATTTACTTCACCTTACTGCCGATACCACAGAACACACGAATGACTTCTTCAGCCTCCTGTCCCAGATAGGTCATACATCTTCCCGTCATCTCTCTCCATGCCCGCTCCGTCTTGTCCATAGGCACGACTCCCTGAGAAATATCATCGCAGATGACAATCTTGTCCCGCAGTTTATCTATGTTATCTTCCAGACATTCTCTGGCGCTGACATCCTCTTTAATGCATGCTAAAATGAAACGCTCCAGATTGTCGATCACTTTTTTGTCAAAATTGATCACCATGGTTTCCAGATCACAGTGATATACATCTTTTTCTGTCAGCCGATACGTTTTCAGAGCATACTCCAGTTTTCCCTGATAAGCTCCACCAAAAATTAAAATCATAATCTTCCCTTAACTTTCCTTTCTTATTTTCTTGCTTCTTCCGCTGTATCAATCTTTTCTAAAGTATCGCCAAAGCGAAAACTCCTGCCAGTTCACTGATACAAATGGTGTACCCGGCAATATCGCCACTCATTCCCCCCAGCTGTTTTCTTGCATAAAGACAGGCCAGAAAACCTGCACCGCAGATAACAGCGGCAATAACAAGCAGCTTCAGCCAGCCTCCGCCCAGAAGTACTGCTATGCCATATACAGCAACTGTCTGTGCCAGCACTGCCAGCCGATATTTCCATCTGCCTGCCGCCTTATAGTCCTCAGCATACTGACTGTGACCGATGGGCTGATACATCAGTACACTGATCCCGCTGATCGCTCTGCTTACCACAGGCAGAATCAGCAGATCTGCATATCCTATCCGATAGATAGCAGTATTCATGGCCGCAAACCAGGCAAGCAATAAGAAAACAACAGTGACTACAGCAAATGCACCTACCGTGGAATCTTTCAGGATGCGCTGCCGTTCCTCAAGCGGCCGCCTTGACATAATGGCATCATTGCAGTCCATAAAGCCGTCCATATGCATAAACCCGCAGATGGCGAAAATATAAAACATCATCACAAAGCCGATAAGCAGCGGAGAGATTCCGGTACGCAGTAAGATCCAGAACAAACCCGCCCACAGAAGACCAATAACAAAACCTACAGAGGGCAGAAACGCCAGCATCATATTTTTCAAACTGCCATCCCACCGCTTATACGGGCAGGGCAAGGTGATAAAATTTCCCCATGCCATAAAAAAACCGATAATAAATTTCATATGTAATTTACTTAATCTCGCTCCTTTAGTAAAATTTCCGGACACAGCCATCCATACTGTTACTGTTTATACTGATACAGATGGGAAAATGCCACCTCCGTAACTCTTTGACAGATCTGCGCCATTCTTCTGTCTATCATAGCCAGAGCCTCTCTGTACTGTTCCGTATAAACATCAAAAATGCGGCTGTCCGAGTAGATGTAGTCAGACACAAAAACTGTATTTCCCGTCTTCTCCGCAAAGACAGTCAGCTCTTCACAGAGTCTCTCTCCTGCACTCAAATCCACTCTGCCGCCCGGCAGAAACATTTCGTTAGAAAGCAAAGCTGTAACGCTGTCCAGGAGAAATACTCCGCTAGAATCCGTACGGTCAAGTGCTTTGCAGATATTTCTGCCCTGCTCAACTGTTTCAAATCCCCAGCCTTCCCGCTCAGAAAGATGACGGACAATCCGTGCCCTGTCTTCATCATCAGAGGGAATCATCGTAGCCAGATAATAGAGAGGTACCTTCTGTTCAGATGCCATAGAACGGGCAGCTTTCTGCGCATACATGGATTTTCCGTTTTTACAGCCGCCACTGATAAATATGTTCATTAGAATAAATTTTCCCTTCTGATTTCTTCCAGATAATCGCCGTTAATAGAAGCCTCTTCCAGAGATTTCATCAGATTCATAGACGCTACCGCTGTCTCAATGATCTTAAAGGCAATGGGGCATCCGCTGCCTTCACCAAGACGCATGCCCAGATCGAACATAGGAATAAGGCCCAATCTGTCCATAGCAGACTGATAACCGATCTCGTAGGACTTGTGCGAAGCAAACATATAATTCACTACCTTAGGATTCAGTTCTTTTGCATAGCAGGCAGCGACCACAGAAATAAAACCGTCAATAACAACAGGAATTCTGTGTACTGCAGCACCCAGAAAAGCACCTGTCATGGCGCAAATATCAAATCCGCCCACTTTCGCCAGCTTTTCAATAGGGTCCCCCATGCACCAGCTGTTTACCGCATCATCAACAATTTTCAGTTTTTTCGCAAGACCTTCATCATTGAGGCCGCCCCCTCTGCCAACTACCTGTTTTGCAGGCAGTCCGGTCAGCGCACTAAGCAGAGCTGAACTGGTAGTCGTATTGCCGATACCCATTTCCCCGATTCCCAGAAGCTGTACACCGGCTTTCTTGGCTGCCTCTGCCGCCTCAAATCCAATCAGCAGCGCCTTCACCGCCTGTTCTCTTGTCATGGCAGCTTCCTTTGCCAAATTCCGTGTTCCGTTGGCAATTCTCCTGTTTACGATTTTAACAGGAATCCGGCCTTCCTCTGTCAGCATGGAATCTGTATAAAGTTCCTGCGGAATCTCCATGGCAACCCCTACATCGGTAACCAGAAGATCGATTCCGAAATACTTGGCCATGGAGCTCACTCCTGTATATCTTCTTGTAAAGTTAATGGTCTGTGACAGAGTAACAGACTGAGGTGCAGAAGCAACTCCCTCCGCTACAACTCCGTTATCAGCAGACATGATGACAATACACTGTCTGGTCACATCATTATCCATATATTTTCCTGTAATGCCTGCAATTTTAATGGAGATATCTTCAAGACGCCCAAGACTTCCTGGAGGTTTTGCCAGATAATCCTGCCGATCCTTTGCCGCGATCATGGCCTGCTCGTCCAGATCTTCAATCTGCCCAATCAGTTCAAACAGTCTTTTTTCATCACTCATTTCTTGTCCTCTCTCTTAACATATAAATCATACATTACGTTGTTCACAATACAATTATCTTATCATATTTTTGTATAAAAAAAAAGTTTCTTATCTTGTAAAATTTCACTGTTTTTAATATAATTGTCTATACCAAGTGAACACTATAAATAAAAAGGAATTGATAATATGAACAAGAAAATGCAAAGCAATATTCTGCTTTTAATCACCGCCGTAATCTGGGGGTCCGCATTTGTTGCCCAAAAAGCGGGCGCAGTGCTTGAGCCGTTTACATATAACGGCATTCGTATGCTGATCGGAGGACTGGTTCTCATTCCTGTCATCTTTATTTTCAAAAAAATCAACGGTGAGGAGAATGCAGAAAAAAAATCAGAGGAAGAACGTCAGGCAGAAAAGAAAACGCTTCTCGTAGGCGGTCTGTGCTGTGGTCTGGCCCTGTGCATCGCCTCTACGCTGCAGCAGTTCGGATTATATTTTGATGCTGATGCCGGCAAAGCCGGTTTTATCACATCTCTTTACATCGTTATCGTACCTATCCTCGGTCTGTTCTTAAAGCAGAAAGTAAAACCTGTCGTGTGGGGCTGCATAGCACTAGGTGCTTTAGGTTTCTATCTGCTGACCATGGCAGGAAAAGGAGAAGGTTTTACACTGCATACAGGCGAATTCTTCGTTCTCATCTGTGCCGTGGCATTTTCATGTCACATTCTGGTGGTAGACCACTTTTCTCCAAAATGTGATGGAATCAAGCTGTCCTGCATTCAGTTTCTGTTCTGCGGCATCATCGGTATTATCTGCATGTTTATCTTTGAGAATCCGGTTTGGGCAGATATTGTAGACTGCTGGCTGCCGATTCTGTACTGCGGTGTCTTCTCTTCCGGCGTAGCCTATACCTGTCAGGTTCTCGGACAGAAACATGCTGAACCAAGTGTGGCGTCATTAATCATGAGTCTGGAATCTGTATTCTCCGTCATTTTCGGAGCACTGTTACTGGGAGAAAGACTGACTCTGCTGGAAGGTCTCGGCTGTGTAGTCATCTTTATTGCTGTAGTGATTCCTCAGCTTCCTTCAAAAGATGAAAAACTTTCAGCAAAATAAAAATTGCTTAAATACTTCAGATTTATTTTTTAAAATACTCAGCCTTGAAAGGCTGAGTATTTTAGCGTATACTAATCATATTGAAATCTATAGAACAGGAAGTGAATCCCATGATTACGAGAGAAGAAGCTTTAGAACTTTTAAAAAAATACAACAAGGACGACTTTCACATTCACCATGGTCTGACAGTAGAAGCCGTTATGCGCTATCTGGCCGAAAAGCATGGTTATGGTGAAGATGTCGATTTCTGGGGTATTTGCGGACTGCTCCACGACATTGACTTCGAAATGTGGCCCGATGAGCACTGCATCAAGGCACCTGAGCTGCTCCGTGAAGCAGGCGTAGAGGAAGATATGATCCATGCGATTTGTTCTCACGGATACGGTGAATGCTGTGACATTGCTCCGGAACACGAAATGGAAAAAATTCTCTTTGCGGTAGATGAACTGACCGGCCTCATAGGCGCGGCTGTGATTCTTCGTCCATCCAAGAGTTGCAAAGATATGGATCTGAAATCCCTGAAAAAAAAGTTCAAGGACAAACGCTTTGCTGCCGGATGCAGCAG
>CABSEO010000158.1 GCA_902476665.1 uncultured Emergencia sp. | reverse complement strand
GAAGCCGGTAAAAAATACTGCATTGTAGGTGTCAACGGTTCAGGTAAGACGACCATGGTCAAACTGATATTAGGACTGTATGACAACTATGAGGGGAAAATTCTGTTAAACGGAAAAGATATTAAAATGTACAGCAAAACACAGATTGGACGAATCTTCTCAGCTGTTTTCCAGGACTTTTCAAAATATGGTATCTCAGTAAAAGAAAATATCCTTTTGGGAGGTTTAAAATATGATGATGTGATTGGTGAAGACCAACTTTCTGATATTGTAAAAGAAGTCGGTCTTGAAGGTGAAATTGAAAAGATGGAACAGGGTATGGATACTGTCCTGGGAAACCGTTTTAAGGAGGGACAGGATTTCTCAGGCGGTCAGTGGCAGCGTCTGGCTATCGCGAGAAATCTTGCCGGTGGTTCTCATGTGGTATTTTTTGATGAGCCTACAGCCGCGCTGGATCCCATTGCCGAAAGAAATTTTTATCATTCTTTAGAGAACTTGATTTTCAGAAAGACCATTGTTGTGATATCCCATCGCTTGGCGGTGGCAAGGCACAGTGATATGATTTACGTCATAGACGACGGAAAGGTCAGTGAAAGAGGCAGTTTCAAACAGCTTATGGAACGACAGGGCGCCTTTTTCAGGATGTATAAAAGTCAGAGGAGGTGGTATGATGAAGCGCACAAGTGAGTTTGTTGCTGTCATTAAGACCATCTTCCCCAAGATGGTGAAGTCATGTCCCGGGCTGTTTCTGTTAAGTGGATTATGCAGTATTGCAAACAGTTTATGCATGGGCATTCTGATATATTGCTCTCAGGAGCTTTATGACATTTTGCTGAAAGCTGTGGGAGGGAGCGCTGACAGAACAGAGGTCGTTGGCACAGCTTTGTTTTTTGGCGGTGTGACTGTCGCAAATCAGGTGATGAACGGGCTGAGCGTTTATATTATGAATGTCATGTTTGATATTATAAAACAGGATCTGACCTATGAACTGCATGCAAAGGCGGATCGTCTGAAAGCAGTATCTTTTGAAAATGAAACCATTTTCAATCAGCTTCAGATGGCGATACAGGGAAGGGATGAATCAATCTTTCTGCTGTTTATTTGCTTTACACCTTTAACCTGTCATCTGCCTCTGTACCTGTTTATGGCAGCCTATCTGCATACATTGAATCCAAAGTTTGTATGGGGGATTCTACTGATTTTTCTGCCCATCTGTATCAGCTATCTGTATAAAATCAGGGCAAAATCAAAGCTGATTGACAGCGCGGCAGAGCCTCGGCGTAAAATGGATTACTATTATCAATGTATCACCGGCAGGGAATATTTTAAGGAGACAAGACTTCTTGGCGCAATTCCGTTTTTTAAGGGCCTGTTTGAACAGTCAATGGAAGTGGTCAATCAGCTTGAAAAAACTTTTCACACAAAAAGTCTGAGAATTGATCTGGTATCCAAACTGATCACGATCGCAGGCTATGGAGTGGTGCTATATTTACTGGTTAACGATGTTCTTATCGGTGCAGTTTCTGTTGGTGCCTTTGCCGCAGCTTTAAACGGGATCGGATTACTGTTTGACGAAATGAAAGAACTGATCGGCTCCGATATTGGAGAGAATATCGGTTCTGTAGGGGCAATTAAGAATCTGGTCAGCTTTTTGGACTTATCTGAATCGGAAGATTCAGCAAAACAAGCTGATGCAACGGCTTTTTCTGCAGAAACAATTTGCTTGAAAAATGTAAGTTTTCAGTATCCAAACGTCAAAGAGTATGCGCTGAAGAATATAACCGTGGAAATTAAGCTGGGAGAGAAAATTGCGCTTGTGGGGGAAAACGGATCCGGAAAGACAACTCTGTCAAAGATACTCCTGGGCCTGTATGAACCGACATATGGGGAAATCACAAGGAAAAACAGACACAAAACAGTGATATCCACTGCAGAAAGAAAATTGAACTCTGCTGTATTTCAGGATTTTCGAAGATATAAGATGACCCTGAAAGAAAATATTGCTATCAGCGATACAGCGGCATTAATAGATCAGGAATACATAGGTGATATCAGTAAAAAAGTGGGAATTTCCTTAGATATTGACGCAAAGCTAGGTGTAGAATTCGGAGGCATCGATCTTTCGGGAGGACAGTGGCAAAGAATTGCTATTGCAAGAGGATTATACAGAAAACATGATCTGATAGTTCTTGATGAACCAACAGCAGCAATTGATCCGCTGGAAGAGAGTGCAATCTATCAGCAGTTTATAAAAATTATCAGAGAAAAAACTGCTGTTTTAGTAACGCACCGGATTGGAAGCGCACAGATTGCTGATAGAATTATCGTTCTGGATCAGGGGCGATGTATCGACAGTGGCACCCATAAACAATTGATGGGACGTTGTGAACTTTACCGGAGAATGTATTTCGCCCAGGCTGATTTATATCGCGACTGAATTCGGTCAGATTCTCGCGAAAAATTGTATATTAGATAGAGGAGGAACTATGAGAGCACCTTATAACGTTTTGGTTTTACCCTATTTTCTGGGAAAAGAGCGTCCTTTGTTCTGCATTCTGAAAAGATCGGATCTGAATATATGGCAGTTTATTGCAGGAGGTGGCGAAGATGATGAACCGCCACTGACTGCAGCGCGGAGAGAGAGTCTGGAGGAAGCGGGAATATCGATGGAGACGGAGTACAGGAAACTGGAATCCATGTGTTATGTCCCAGCCAACAGCTTTTCTAAGGAGGCGCAGGAAGCATGGGGAAAATATGTAGTGCCGGTATATACCTATTGCGTAAATGTGGATACCCTGGAAATTAAGCTTTCACATGAGCATACAGAGTTTAAATGGTGTACCTGTGAAGAGGCAATGCGTTTAGTTCATTTTGACTCAGACAGAACGGCGCTGTATGAACTTAGCGAAAGAATCAGATGTAATGACTGGTCAGGCTGCTGAGGGGCAGCCTGACGGAAAAGGAGGCAGGGAAAATGGGCGATCCGGAGGTTGAAAAATTTGCTGAAAAACATCATCTTTCTCATCTGACTCTGATAGCTTTTAAGAATGATACAACTGTATATAAAGCAGATTGTTTTAACAGGCCTGTCATATTGAAAACACATAAAAAAAGCCTCAATTATTACAGAGAGATAACATCACTTAGTCTGTTAAGAGGCAAAAATGTGAGGGTTCCTGCTTTATTATATTGTGAAATGATGGAAGAAGATAATGAAGAAACAGGATATCTGATAGAGGAATTTCTGCAAGGAAATCAGTTGAGTGAGGATTTTTGGAAATATACAGAAGGAGAAAAGGAAAGGGTTCTTTATCAGGCAGGAGAAATGATGGGCATGCTGAATTTTTCTGTGCCGCAAAAGGATATTCTCGACTGCAGTTTGTGGAGGTATGCCTATGAAGGGATTACCGATTTCTCCTCATATAACTGGATACAAATATACCTTGGAAGTATACAGGAATGGATTGATACTGTAAAAAAGTCGAAACTGTTAACTGCCGGTTTGAAACAAAAGATAGAGTTTCAGGGGAACTTGCTCCAGGACAGGCTATATTCATTTTCGGAAAATGGAACCGTTGGATTTGTCCATAGAGATTACGGATTCAGAAACATTCTGGTTGATCATGAAAAGGTGGCAGGGATCATTGATTTTGAACATGCTGTTTTTGGGGATGTCACTTTTGATTTGTCAAAAATTATATTTAACGATATTGACTTTGAACGTGACAAAAGGCTGAGGAATGCCTTTTTTGAAGGATGGACCGGTTATACCGGGTATAAGATTGACTGGGAAAGGCTGTGGCTGTATCTGGCAATACAGGGACTGGGTGCAATCCAGTGGGTGGAAAATCAGAGAGACTACTTGATAAGAATTAAAAATAGGAGCTATATGGAGAAAGGAATAAGAATTCTGGATCAAGCCAGCCGGAACATATAGTCACTTCACTGTTACAGCACGGGCTGAACTGAACGCTATGATGCTGTCCATGATATTTGGCCTGAAACAGATTTGCAAAGAAATATAGTCGATGCTATAATTGTCTCAAAATATACTTGGAGAATATAATCAATTACTAATGAGTTACAGAAAAAGAGAGAACTGCAACATGATTACTGTAGAGAATCTCAGCAAATTTTACAAGGTTAAACCATCACATAAAAAGTTTTTCTCAGGCTGCGAAAACAGAGTCGGTGTGGAGAATCTTACATTTCATATTGAACCGGGTGAAATTGTAGGGTACATAGGTTTGAACGGAGCGGGCAAGTCGACAACAATTAAGTTAATGACGGGAATTCTGCAACCAACAGATGGAAAAGTTCTGGTGGACGGCTGTGTACCCTATAGAGAACGAAGCAGACTGGCAGCAAAAATCGGCGTGGTATTCGGACAAAGAAACCAGCTGTGGTGGGATCTGCCACTGATAAGATCTTTTGAGCTGATGCAGGCTATTTACAAAATCCCGGAAGAAAAATTCCTGTCAAATCTTGCTTACCTGAAAGAACAGTTAGACCTAGAGAGGTTTATAAATATACCGGTAAGACAGCTGTCTCTAGGGCAGAGAATGAGAGGAAATCTGGCGGCCAGCCTGCTACATGACCCTGAAATCCTGTTTCTGGACGAGCCGACACTGGGACTTGATATCATAGCAAGACATGATTTTTTTCAGATGATGAAAGATATCAATCGTGATCATAATGTGACAATTTTTTTAACTACTCACAATGTACGAGATATTGAAGAATTGTGCAGGAGAATTATTGTACTTGATCGGGGCAGAAAAATCTTTGATGGAAAAATCACAGACTTGAAGGCTTACTTTGACAGTAACCGCACATTGTCTTCAGATTTCGGTCTGGAAGAATTTATCCTTGCGCTGAACCCAAAAAAGAATGATTAACCATATGATCTCAGGT
The DNA here is from genome assembly GCA_902476665.1 of uncultured Emergencia sp. Taxonomy (GTDB): domain Bacteria; phylum Bacillota; class Clostridia; order Peptostreptococcales; family Anaerovoracaceae; genus Senimuribacter. Next base: position 660 of record CABSEO010000158.1, on the reverse strand, counting down.
GTCGATATGAAAAAATACTTCGTGATCGCAAAAAATTCATTTATGAGACATTCATACTATCGGACTCAATCCGTCATCAGCATCATAACTTCTGTGACGGGGATTATCATGATGCAGTTTTTTTGGAGAGCATTATACGCCGAAACAGCTGTAGTCAATGATACCACCCTGCAGCAGATGTGTATTTATTCTTCTGTGAGCTGGGTTTTAAATCTCTTTCAGTGTGAGAGCATCCAGCATGAGATTACGGATAAAGTAAAAAGCGGAGATGTTATTCTGGAACTTCTGTTACCGTACAATTATGTCTTTGGACTTATGTTTAAAGTAATCGGGGAAAACTGCTGGATTTTTCTCACCAGAGCCCTGCCTGTTCTTGCAGGAGTTGTGATAATCCTGCAAGACACTTTTGCTGCAGTCCTGGATATTCCCACAATTGCAGTCTTTATTCTGTCCGCTGTACTTGGCAACATTCTGCTGATGTTTATCAGCTTTATTCTTGCATTGATGAGTTTTAACTTTGTTGAAATCAGCGGACTGTTTGTACTTAAAGAAATAATGATTACCATTTTTTCAGGACTGGTAATTCCTACCTGGTTTTTCCCAGGTGAATTAGCGATTATAGTTAATTTTCTCCCCTTTCAGTACATGATTCAAGTGCCG
>CABSEO010000157.1 GCA_902476665.1 uncultured Emergencia sp. | reverse complement strand
CGTCGGGGGATCGGCAGGATTACCAGAGGCATTGTGAAAGAAGGACAGACTGTGGCTGTCGCGAGAGATGACGGGCAGATTGTCCAGCGCAAGATCAATCAGGTATTTGTGTACAGAGGTCTGAAGCGAGTTGCGGTTCCTCAGGCGGAATGCGGAGACATTGTAGTGATTTCTGGAATTTCGGATATATCCATTGGAGAGACAGTATGTGATCCTGCAAATCCGGAAGCCATGGAGATGATTCATATCGAAGAACCGACTCTTTCGATGAATTTCATGGTAAACAAATCACCTTTTGCAGGGAAGGTGGGGAAATTTGTCACCTCCAGACATATTCGAGAGCGGCTGAATAAAGAACTTGAAGTTAATGTGGGTCTGACTGTTGAGGATACCGATTCAACCGACAGCTTTAAAGTGTCCGGCAGAGGTGAGCTTCATCTGTCTATTCTCATTGAAAATATGAGGAGAGAAGGATATGAGCTGGCGGTTTCCAAGCCGGAGGTTATTTATCGGAAAGATGCTGAAGGCAAGAAACTGGAACCTGTGGAAGAAGTGGTGATTACAGTGCCTGATCAGTATTCCGGAACCGTCATTTCCAAGCTGAATCTCAGAAAGGGACTGATGGTGCAGATGACTGGAGAGAACGGGTATTCCAGACTGGAATACCATGTGCCTACCAGGGGGCTTCTGGGTTATCGCTCAGAATTTATCAATGACACCCGAGGGGAAGGAACTATGGAACGCCGTTTCCTTGACTTTGAAGAATATAAGGGCGATATTCCGGGGCGAACCAATGGCGTGGCAATTGCCATAGAAGAAGGGGAATGTACTCCTTACGCTCTGTTTAATATTGGAGAACGGGTTCAGATGTTTGTCAGCCCGGGAGATCGGGTTTACGAGGGCATGATTGTAGGAATGAATTCCAGAAATGAGGATATGGAGGTCAATCCGTGCAAGGCCAAGAAGGTCAGCAATATGAGAGCAGCGGGAAGCGACGAGGCGATTAAGCTTTCACCGCCGAGAATCTTCACACTGGAAGAGGCGCTGGAATTTATCGAAGATGATGAGCTGGTGGAGATTACGCCGGAAGAAATTCGTCTGAGAAAAAAATTGTTAAGAGAAATCGAAAGAAGAAGAGCGGGGCGTTGATATGTCGGAAAAAACCATTGCACTGCTGATGAAATTCGGCTCAGCCGCACTTACACTGCTTATCGGCTGGCTGCTTCTGACCATAATTCTGCGGATTTCTGGGCGTGCCCTGAAAAAGTCACGGCTGGACGAAGCACTGCATACCTTTATCCTGAACAGTATGAAAGTCGTCCTGTGGATTGTGGTAATCATTGCAACCCTGGGAAAACTGGAGGTATCTACGGCTTCTCTGGTTGCGGTACTCAGTGCCGGAGGCGCAGCCATCGCGCTGGCCCTGAAGGACAGTCTGGGAAATGTGGCAGGAGGACTGATCATTCTGATTAACAAGCCTTTTTCAAAGGGTGATACCATTGAAGTACAGAATATTTCAGGTGTGGTTGATTCAATCGATCTTCTGACCACGCGGCTCCATACTTTTGATAATAAGGTAGTGACGATTCCTAACGGAACACTCACCACGTCTATTCTGATCAATTATACCAGAGAGGACATCCGTCGAGTGGACTGTGTGTTCGGAATCAGCTGCCGGTCCGATGTGATAAAGGCAAAGGAAATTCTGCAGAGTGCCGCAGAGCAGTGTCCCGGAGTATTTCGGGAACCGCCTTATATTATCGGCGTTTCAGAGCAGAAGGACAGCACCGTGTGGCTTGATCTGAAAGTCTGGTGTTCCACTGAGGACTATTATGATGTAAAATATAATTTATTGGAAAATGTGAAGCTTTCTTTTGACGAGGCAGGTATTATTATCGCCAGATCGGAAATGAATGTACACATTATTGAGTGAGCTTCAGCAAATTTTTATTCGTTATCATTTTAATTTTTTTATATTGAGAATGGGAGAATAAAATGAAAGAAATTAAAAAGTTTAAGAGAGTCTTAGTTGCCAACAGAGGCGAGATTGCTATCAGAATTTTCCGTGCCTGCAACGAGCTGGGCATCAGAACAGTAGCAGTCTACTCAGAAGAAGACAAAAATTCACTGTTCAGAACCAAGGCTGATGAATCTTATCAGATCGGAAAAGGTAAGGCGCCGGTTGCGGCTTATCTGGGGATCGATGAGATCATCGAACTGGCAAAGACAAAAGGTGTAGATGCCATTCATCCCGGATATGGTTTTCTGTCTGAAAACGAAGAATTTGCGGCTGCATGTGCAGAAGCAGGCATTGAGTTTATTGGACCGACCAACCAGATGATGGGAAGTCTGGGTGATAAAATTCAGTCTAAACTGGTTGCCATGAAAGTTGGTGTGCCGACAATTCCGGGTGTGGAAAGAGCTATTGAAACTGAAGAGGAAGCGCTTGAATTTGCCCAGAAGTGTGGTTATCCGATTATGCTGAAAGCGGCTGCAGGCGGCGGCGGAAGAGGTATGCGAATCGTTAGAAGCGAAAAAGACCTTCTTCCGGAATACAGAAGTGCAAAGAGCGAAGCAAAAAAGGCCTTTGGCATTGATGATATTTTTATTGAGAAATACCTGGAAAGTCCAAAACATATTGAGGTACAGATTCTGGGAGATAAATACGGTAATGTGGTGCATCTTTGTGAAAGAGACTGCTCTATTCAGAGAAGACACCAGAAAGTTATCGAGTTTACACCGGCACTTTGCCTGTCGGAAGAAAAGAGAAAGGCTATCTGCGAAGATGCTTTGAAGATTGCCAGATCTGTAAACTACAGAAGTGCAGGCACGGTAGAATTTCTGCTGGACAAACACGGCAATCACTACTTTATTGAGATGAATCCGAGAATTCAGGTAGAACATACAGTTACTGAAATGGTAACCGGTATTGATATCGTGCAGGCTCAGATTCTGATTGCAGAAGGATATCCTCTTGATTCTGATGAAATCGGCATCAGAAGTCAGAAGGACATTCAGATGAGAGGCAACGCCATTCAGTGCAGAATCACTACAGAAGACCCTGCCAATGGCTTTGCTCCTGATACAGGAACCATTGAGCTTTACAGAAGTGCTTCCGGATATGGTATCCGTCTGGACGGCGGCAACGGCTTTACCGGTTCTGTAGTATCTCCGTATTATGACAGTCTATTAGTAAAGATTACTGCATACGCCAATACTTTTGAAGGAGCAACAAGAAAGGCGATCAGAGCTCTGAGAGAAACGGAAATCAAGGGCGTGAAAACCAATATCGGTTTCCTGCTCAATGTGCTGAATCATCCGATTTTCAGAGATGGTAACTGTGATACAGGCTTTATCGAGGCAAACCCTGAACTGCTCAATATCAGAAAAGCCGATGATAGAGAACTGAAAGTATTAAACTACATAGGAAACAAGGTAGTAAATGAGACAAAGGGAGTAAAACCGCAGTTTAACGTACCGGTATTTCCGAAGATTCCTATGACTGAAATCAATACATTATCCGGCACCAAACAGATGCTGGATATGAAGGGTCCTGAGGCTGTGGCTAAATGGGCGCTGGAGCAGAAAAAACTGCTGATTACTGATACAACTATGAGAGATGCGCAGCAGTCTCTGATGGCTACCAGAGTGAGAACGGTGGATATGGAGAAAATTGCACCGGCGGTAGCTTTATACGGTAAAGATATGTTCTCTCTGGAAATGTGGGGCGGTGCAACCTTTGACACTGCATACAGATTTCTGAAGGAATCACCTTGGGAAAGACTGGAGACACTCCGTGCTAAAATTCCTAATGTGATGTTCCAGATGCTGATTAGAGGAGCAAATGCCGTAGGGTATAAGAATTATCCTGACAATGTGATCAGAGAGTTCGTCAAGGTGTCTGCTCAGTCCGGTATTGACGTGTTCCGTATTTTTGACTCTCTCAACTGGATTCAGGGTATGGAGGTTGCACTGGACGAGACACTCAATCAGGGAAAGATTGCGGAAGCGTGCCTGTGCTATACCGGAGATATTCTGGATGATACAAAGACAAAATACAATTTGGATTACTACATCAGAATGGCGAAAGAGCTGGAAAAGAGAGGAACCCATATTCTCGGCATCAAGGATATGTCCGGTCTGTTAAAGCCGATGGCAGCTTACAAGCTGGTGAAAGCTCTGAAAGAGGAGATTGGAATTCCGGTACATCTGCATACTCACGATACAAGCGGAAACGGTGTAGCTACTATTCTGATGGCTGCACAGGCCGGCGTAGACATTGTAGATGCAGCTTTCAACAGTATGTCAGGACTGACTTCTCAGCCGGCACTGAACTCTGTGGTTGCCGCAGTTGAAAACAGTGACAGAGATACAGGAATCGATCTGGACGGTATTCAGAAGATCTCTGAGTATTGGAAGGATGTCAGACCGGTATACAAGAAGTTTGAATCCGATATGGCGACTTCTACTGCAGAAATTTACAAGTATGAAATTCCGGGAGGTCAGTACTCCAATCTGAAACCGCAGGTAGAAAGTTTCGGCCTTGGACACAAATTCCAGGAAGTTAAGGACATGTACAAGACAGTAAACCAGATGCTGGGAGATATCATCAAGGTAACACCGTCCTCAAAAATGGTGGGTGATCTGGCTATCTTCATGGTTCAGAATGATATTACCCCGGAAAATATCGTAGAAAAGGGTAAAGATATCGACTTCCCTGATTCTGTAGTATCCTATTTTGAAGGTATGATGGGTCAGCCTGAGGGTGGATTCCCTGAAGATATCCAGAAAGTAGTTCTGAAAGACAAGAAAGCAATTACCTGCAGACCAGGAGAGCTGCTGCCGCCGGAAGATTTTGATTATATCAGAACCGGACTGCAGAAGCACTTTGATCTGGAAGGAACTCCACAGGAGGTACTCAGCTATGCCATGTATCCGAAAGTATTTGAAGACTATCTGCTCAGCCTGAAGAAGGAAGGCAGCTTCAGATACATGGGCAGTGATATCTACTTCCACGGTCTGGAAGAAGGTGAAACCTGTGAGGTGAAACTGGAAGAAGGTAAAGTTCTGGTAATCAAGCTGCACGAAATCAGAGGTGTGGATCCTGAAGGAAACCGCGACCTGGTATTTGAAGTAAACGGTAACAGAAGAGTGATCAAGATCAAAGACGAAGATATGCAGTCCGCTGTATCATCTATCGCTACCGTGCGCTTTGCCAATGAGGATGATCCGATGGAAATCGGAGCCAATATCCCGGGTAATATTATCAAGGTTCTGGTAAAAGAAGGTGAAGTAGTTACTGAAAAGCAGCCTATCGCAGTCATTGAAGCGATGAAGATGGAAACAAATATTCTGGCATCTGTTTCAGGTATTGTGGAAAATATCTTTGTCAATGAAGGACAGCAGGTTAAAGCTGGAGAGCTTATTGCCAGACTGAAAGAAAAATAAACTCTGCGGAGACTGGAAATATTAATAAGGGCAGCCTTTCTGTGAACAGAGAGGCTGCTCTTTTCATGTATTTAAAAATATTGCCGATTTCTGTTTTTGTTTGGGAGAAAAACCAGTTTAGATTGACATATTTTTTTTTATCTGATAAACTGTATACTGCCCATCGGA
>CABSEO010000156.1 GCA_902476665.1 uncultured Emergencia sp. | reverse complement strand
GGGGAGCAGCCATGGGGTTATCTCCTTTATGGGTATGGCAATACGGGAAAAGACCGGGAAGAAGGTTTTTTGAAGAAGAATGCTGTCTTTACCAACACGCTGGCACCACTTCTGGCGGTACATCCTGCTCTTGCGGCAGAAATGATAAAAGTTGCTGGTGCGGCAAAAGATATGGAAATCAGCAATATAGAGTGGGATAACACCATGGCTGAAAAATCTTTTGCGACAAAAAAAGAATTTATTGAAACAAAAGTCACAAGATTAACAAATTGTAAGGAGAATTGATATGTCATTTTTAGACAAGCTGACCGATGCAGCTGCAACTATTGGAGACAGGGCCAATGATGCAATTGAAATTACAAAACTGAAATCCAAGATTAATAGTGAAAAAAAGGCTATTGAGTCAGATCTGGCCAAAATCGGAAGAATTTATTATGCTATGATGAAGAATGAAGATTTTGAACTGACAGAAGAAGCAGCTGAAATCAGCAGAAGAATTGATGCCCATTATGATGTTATCAGTGAAACAGAAGAAACACTGGCGGGGTATAAATCTGAAACACTTTAAAAACCGGAATTTTATGAAGCGGCAGAGTTTGATTCTCTGCCGCTTTCACGTTTTTCCATTGTGCTTCTTACAGTGGGATGACCAGTTCAGTGCCGATCATCAGATTATATGGATCGATGGATGGATTTGCACGCATGATATCATCCAGTCTTGCGCCATGTTTTTTGGCGATTAAGTATAGTGTGTCACCGGCCTCCACAACATGGATCACTGAGGAAGGCCGTGGACATTCCTGAGGTATGTGCAGCTGAGATTCATCTCCGGGAATGCAGAGTTTGGTTCCTATCTGCAGGTTATACGGATTTGTGATGCGATTTACCTTCATCAGCAGACTGACCGGCAGATCATATTTTTCTGCAATAGTGTAAAGGGTATCACCTGCAGAAACAGTATATACATCGATGCATACAAGTGTATTATTCATAAAAAACCACCTTTCATTAAAATCCTTTTTATCATGCTATTATTATATTTTCAAAGGAACGTAAATGTGATAAAATGAGAAGAAATATATTGGGAAAGGAAAGATTACATTGAAAAGATTTTTACGTTCGCCTGTTCTTGTCCTTTTGCTGGTACTGATTGTTCTGCGGATGATTACAAATCCCTACGTCAGTATCGGTGAATGGTTTATGGACAAAATTTTAATTTTGCCGGGAATTATCATCGGGCTGTCATTTCATGAGTTTGCCCACGGTGTGGTTTCCAACGCACTGGGAGATCCAACGCCAAAGCAGCAGGGAAGACTGACTATCAATCCGGCTGCCCATCTGGATCCTTTCGGGTTTATCTGTCTCTTGCTGGCAGGATTCGGCTGGGGTATTCCTGTGGAAATCAATCCCAGATATTATAAGAAAAGAAGGCTGGGGGAACTGCTGGTATCTTTTGCCGGTGTTGCTATGAATTTCTTCATTGCCATTGTTTTTGCTCTAATCTTGAAAGGACTGCTTATATGGCAGCCTGCTTTTGCGATGACAAGCCTGGGACAGATTGTAATGGATATCATCGCAGGAGTCATTTCTATCAATGTGGTTCTGATGATATTCAATCTGCTTCCTGTACCGCCACTGGACGGTTTCAGCATTGTGACAGAGCTTTTTAATCTTCGAAAGTACAACTGGTATTATGCAGTTTATGACAAAGGCTTTCTGATTCTGCTTGCTTTAATCATCTTTAATGTGACAGATTACGTGCTGCTTCCCTGTGTCAGCTTTACACTTCAGTGGATTTACAGTGTCTTTGTAGTTTAACCGCTATCTAATATTGGGCTATACAGTTTTGAACCATCTGATTGCAGACTGTATGGCCCTCTTTATTATTTTCCCACAGTTATCTGCAAATTTGAAAAACATTGCTGCAGAAAATCCAATAGAAATTATTATTAAATATGTTGACAGAACAGTTTGCCATAAGTAGCATAGATACATAAATACGACCAATCAGGATATCGTGAATGAGCTGGATGGGCTTTCAAAGGGTGTGGCTTACCATCATTTAAAATAAAAGAAAAATTCATGGATAAAGTTGTGGAGCGGATGATTTTTACAAACAATGCATTTGAAACAGTGAGAAAATGCTCTAATCTGACTGGACTGCAAAGCTGAAGAAAATCATCACACTGAATCAGTGCGCTTAAAGCAGAGAAAGGACAATAAATGAAACGGAAACTCTTTACCAGGAACTTCACACTATTGATTCTGGGACAGATCTGTTCACTGATAGGTAATTATACACTGAAATTTGCTCTTTCTATGCATGTTCTGGAGATAACGGGGTCTGCTTCTGTTTTCGCAGGAATTCTGTCACTGGCTATTGTTCCCGCCATTCTTCTTGCCCCTTTCGGCGGAATTCTGGCTGATCGGGCCAATCGACGCAATATTATGGTGGTGCTAGATGCGTTTTCCGGTATTGCAGTTTTGCTGGCCGCCTTTGCCATGAAAGCAGCCCCTGACATACCTGTCATCGCTGTTTTATTGATTATTTTATCAGTTCTTGGGAGTTTTGAATCTCCTACCGTTCAGGCATGTATTCCTCAGATGCTTTCCGGAGAAAATCTGTTGAAAGGAAATGCTATTATAAATCAGGCAGCATCTATTACCTCACTTGCTGCTCCTTTTCTAGGCAGTCTGTTTTATACGGCATTTGGAATCCGCCATGTATTTTACACTACTACAATCTGCTTCTTTATTACCGCGATTTTTGAGTGTTTTATTCAGCTAAAATTCTGTAGGGATGAACAGAAAATGAAAATCCGGACAATTATCAGAGAAGATTTTACTGTCAGCATGACTTTTCTGCGCCGGAAAGAGCCGGGAATTATGAAGCTGCTTCTTCTCGCCGGTCTGGTCAGCCTGTTTTTGTCAGGCACTGCAGTGATAGGGTTTCCGTTTCTGGTACGTACTGTTTTGGGGCTTTCAGCAGCACATTATGGTGCAGCAGAAAGCGCCATGGGCGCCGCGTCTGTGATGGGAAGTATGTTAGTTGTCATATTAGCCGGGAAGCTTCGTTATACTTATCTTGCGACGGTGATTTCAGCATTGGGTCTTTGTCTGATACCTTGTGGCGTGATATTCCTGTTCCCGCTGCCATCTTTGATACTTTATGGTCTTTTGATGTTTTTTTTCTGTATCTGTCAGTTGGGATGCAGTTTCTTTTCTACCTATGCAATCTCTATTATACAGCAGCGGACTCCGGAATATCTGATGGGCAAGGTTATGTCCTATGTGTTTACATTGTCTATGTGTGCGCAGCCAATGGGGCAGATTCTTTATGGTGCACTGTTTGACCGGTTTTCGGACAGTGTTTACTGGGTGCTGATTCCGAGCGGACTTTTGATATTTATCATAGGATTGGCCAGTTCAGGTTTTTTCGGAAACTTCAAGAAACAAAGTTAGAGGAATGAGTTCAGGGGTTATTAGCACTCTTATTAGGTGAGTGCTAAAAAAGTTCTTTACTTTTTGATTTTCTGGGTATAGAATAGAATCAGAGATTAAAAATAGTAAAAATATGATGTTGTAAACGGGGGTGAAAGCTTTGAACATCGATAAATTCACACAGAACGCACAGTCTGCAATTATGGACTGCCAGAATATCGCAATTTCCGAAGGGCATCAGATGCTGGACGGCGAGCATCTGCACTTAGCCCTGCTGATGCAGAAGGATGGTCTGATTCCTAAGCTTTTACAATACATGGAGATTAATCCTTCCTATTTGATCGCAGAGCTTCAGGAACAGATAGAAAAGCTGCCGAAGGTCAGCGGTGCAGCAGATAATATTTATGCATCCAGACGTCTCAATCAGCTTTTAATGCAGGCGGAAAAAGAAGCTGAGCATTTTAAGGACGAATATGTCAGTGTTGAGCATCTTTATCTTGCTCTGCTGGGAGAGCGCGGAACACCTTCGGCAAAGCTCTTTGCAAAGTACCAGATTACCAAGGATAAATTCCTGGAAGCTCTGTCTAAAGTACGAGGAAATCAGCGTGTTACCAGTCAGAATCCGGAAGATAATTACGACGTGCTGAATAAATACGGACGCGATCTGGTAGAGATGGCAAGAGAAGGTAAATTGGATCCGGTTATCGGACGTGACAGTGAGATCAGACATGCGATTCAGATTCTGTCCAGAAGAACAAAAAACAATCCTGTTCTTATCGGTGAACCGGGAGTAGGTAAAACAGCTGTGGTTGAAGGTCTGGCTCAGAGAATTCTGAATGGAGATGTACCAGAAGGTCTGAAAGATAAGACTATTTTTGCACTGGATATGGGCGCTCTCATTGCCGGAGCAAAATTTAGAGGCGAATTTGAAGAACGTCTTAAGGCTGTGCTTAACGAAGTGGAAAAATCGGAAGGAAGAATTATCCTCTTCATCGATGAAATTCACAATATCGTTGGTGCCGGCAGAACAGAAGGTTCAATGGATGCAGGAAATCTGCTGAAACCGAAACTTGCAAGAGGAGAACTGCACTGTATCGGTGCAACCACCCTGGACGAATACCGGAAATATATAGAAAAAGATGCAGCGCTAGAACGGCGGTTCCAGAAGGTTCTGGTTGATCAGCCATCGGTGGAGGATACTATTTCTATTCTGAGAGGTCTGAAAGAGCGGTTTGAAATTCACCATGGAGTAAGAATTACTGACAATGCGCTGATAGCCTGTGCAACTTTATCTGACCGTTATATCAGCGACAGATTCCTGCCTGATAAGGCCATAGATCTGATGGACGAGGCTGCTTCCAAAATAAGAACTGAAATTGACAGTATGCCGACGGAGCTTGATGAGATTTCTCGTAAAATCATGCAGCTGGAAATCGAAAAGCAAGCACTTGGAAAGGAAACCGACAGGGCTTCCGCAGCACGACTGTCTACACTGGAAAAAGAACTCTCTCAGCTGAAAGAAGAGAATGCGGCCATGCGGGCCCAGTGGGAAAATGAGAAAAAGGCCATCACCCAGTTAAAGGGAACGAAGGAACAGATAGAAGAAGTCCGGCATCAGATGGAAGAAGCAGAGCGTAACTATGATCTGGAGAAACTTGCACAGCTGAAATACGGAACTTTGCCTGAACTGGAGAAAAAACTGGATGCTGAAAAGCGTAATGCAGAAACTGCTGAGGAAAACCGTCTGCTGAAAGAGGAAGTAGGCGAAGAGGAGATTGCTGAAGTTGTATCAGGATGGACTGGAATTCCAGTGGCCAAACTGGTGGAATCAGAAAAAGAAAAACTGCTGAAGCTGCCGGATATCCTTCATCAGAGGGTGATTGGTCAGGAAGAAGGTGTTCTGGCAGTATCTGAATCTATTCTACGTGCAAGAGCAGGCTTGAAGGATGAGAACAGACCTATTGGATCTTTTATCTTCCTGGGACCTACCGGTGTAGGAAAGACCGAGCTTGCCAAGGCACTTTCAGAATCACTGTTTGACTCTGAAAAGAATATGATACGTATCGATATGTCAGAGTATATGGAAAAACACTCCGTGTCACGTCTTGTAGGTGCTCCTCCGGGATACGTAGGTTACGATGAAGGTGGACAGCTGACTGAGGCAGTGCGTCGCAAACCGTACAGTGTTGTCCTTTTCGACGA
>CABSEO010000155.1 GCA_902476665.1 uncultured Emergencia sp. | reverse complement strand
GATGTCATTGAGCGGCCGCATCAGTCTCCGTACCTTACCCGTATAAAAAAAGTCTGTTGTCAGCATAAGAAGCTGCGCAATTCCCAGCACAATGGCAGGGATTTTCAGGAGAGCGAACAAGTCCTTCAAAGCATAGGCACAGCGCACACCATCTTCAGTTTCTATTATATACTGCCAGCTTTGAAAGTTGCTGCCTGTAAAGTATCGATTGACAGCCTCATCGCCTTCCGGAACTGCACCCTCACGCCAGATAAAAAAAGTAAGTGCTGTGATCAGAATTAAAACAAGATCCAGAACAAGAAAGTTAGAAAACTGTCTCAGCCAGAATTCCAGATTAATTTTTCTGGCAATGGATGTCATCCTGCTAGTTTCGTTCATTTCAGTCCTCTTTCACTACATAACCCACACCCCGTACCGTGGTAATAAATTTGATACCGAAACGCTCATCCACTTTACTTCGGATGTGACGCACATATACATCAATAATATTGGTTTCACCCAGATAATCATATCCACACACACTGTCCATCAGTTGTTGTCTGTTCATCACAATATTCTTATTTTCCATCAGAATTCGCATGAGTTCATACTCCCTGTGATTCAGTTCCACAATCTGTCCGCAGCAGGTCACTTCATGACGTTCCACATCCATTGTGATCCCTTTGACAGTGATTTTGCGTGTCTGCCTGCCACCTCTTTTTTTCAGACAAACGCGGATTCTTGCCAGAAGTTCTTCAATGGCAAAAGGTTTCGTAATATAATCGTCGGCTCCGGAATCCAGTCCAGAAACCTTGTCCATAACCGCGTCTCTGGCTGTCAGCATAATTACCGGCACATCAGAGTTTTTCCGAAGCCGCCGCAAAACCTCCAGACCGTTAAGATGAGGCAGCATAATGTCCAGCAGCAGTAAATCAAAATGTTTTCCTTCAGCGAGAGAAAGCCCTTCTCTTCCATCAAAGGCTTTCTCCACCTCATATCCCTCATGTACCAGCTCCAGTTCAACGAATCTGGCAATTTTCACATCATCTTCTATCAGTAAAATTTTCTGTGTCACAGATATTCTCCTTTATGGTGTTAACAGGTCATCAGCAATCCTCTTCCGGTTTCCCGCTGTTTATTATGTTTTTGTTTCCGTCCTGAACAGAGGCTGACGTACAGTCTGTTTTACTGCGGACAGCCTTGTCCTCCCGGGCAGCTTTGACAAACTCCTGCTTTACATTTTCTGCTGCTTCAGCAGCTTTGTCACAGGCTTTATTTACGTCTACTTTCCCGGTGATATCTCCACTGAAAGAATATCTGCAGCCGAAGAAGAGTCCGGCGATAAGAACAGGAACGGTTACCCAGAATGCAAAAATAAGCAGCATCACTAATACAATAACCGGCGCATTGATAATCTCTTCGCCATGCTTTTTAATGATAAAAAAATTCTCACATCCTTTTTTTATAATCCGTCCGCACCATTTTAGAACGCGAACCAGAATATTGCTAAATTTCTCGTCCTTAACATCGTAGGTTTTTGCAGCCTGCTGAAAAGCCTCACTGGTATCCTCCGCTTTGGTGGAAAATACACTCTTAGACGGTCCTTTTACTTTGCCTTTTCTCTCCAGAAACACAATCGCATCCAGAATGTCATCCCCGGCCTGAGACAAGGCCTCACTGGCATCCTCGTAGCTTACACCTGTCTTCTCAATAATTTTTTCTACCTTTTCAAGTTTCGTCATGATTTCATTCCTTTCTGATTTTAATCTCATCAAATTCCCTTTTGTAACTACATCTTATATGCGCAAGATGAAAGAAAAAGGCAGAAAAGATTAAAATCAGATTAACGTTTGCAGAAAGTTCTCTTTTCTTTCTGCCGTTTATCATACCACGAGAAAGAGATAAATTCAATGTAATGCACGTCTGCAGAGCTTGGTGCCTGTCTGTTTTTTATCTGCCCGGTTTCAGTCCAGGTCCGTCATCAGAAATCTCTGTTATGTAAAATGCCGTACCGGTATAATATAAATTATGGACAGGAACAAATCCTGCCCATAATTCAAACAGTTTTCAACTGAATCCAACTGTATCTGCCATCTCTTTATATATGCCTGTCCTGTTACAACATGATAAATTCATGTGCATCGATATATTCGGCATCTTTATTGTTCACCTCTGCCGTTGTCAGGTAATGAAGCTGCGCTTTTGTTCTGCTGTATTCTACTTCACACACTACAGCTTCTTTTATCTTATCCGCTTCATAAAAATCTCCGTTCAGACTGTACTCGATTTTGTTATTCTCTCTCAGCCAGCAGGCAAGATCTCCAAGAAAAACAGCTTCATCCTGATCCGTAGTAACAGTTACTGCTGCGCCATGAATCCTTTCAATGTGCCGGCTATCTTCATCTCCGGAAGATATCAGATAAAATTCGATACAAGGCTCATATTTCTCACTGCCTTCAACCTTCTGCACTGCAACCCTGTATGTTGCATCATCTTCTCCGGTAATATCCATCTGAGCCAGTTTTCCTTCCGCATCATTAAGAGAAATCTCTTTATCTCGACTGTAATATTCCTTTAATTCACTGTAGCTCATGTCTTCACTGACGAAAAGACCATTTTCATCAAGTTGACTGCCGTCCTTCTCTTCATTCGCCTGTGAACATCCACTAATAGACAAAAACAGGCAGAAAATCATGACAAAACTACAGACTGCCATAAATATGTTTTTCAGCGTAAGCATATTATGTTTCATTAGTACCCCTCCCATATACAACTGGTTCCTGAATATTTTTACCGTTTTGCGTTACCGTTCCTCCTTCACCACCTGCTGCATGAATGCATCATATCGCAGATTAAAAATCATAATTTTCAGTTTTTTGTATTGTGCTATTTTACTTTTAGCATGTCAATATACTGGGTTTTATATAATTGTACCGTTTCATTTATTCCAACTGTTTTATATGCAAAAAATGACAGAGCAGAATATGCAGGATATTTCCATTAGGACATCACAGCAGATTAAATATAAAAACGGCAAAAAAGTAAATACGTATAAGATTCGGCGACTCATTTTTGTCACCCGCGCTTATACGTATCTTTGTAAAATAGTTAAATGTTTATTTCAGATCAGTTATCAGTATCTGGGGAATCGGACTCCTGTTTCTGCGAAACTTCGTTTTCCACTTCGCAGAAATTGTCCGGCGACTTTGAATCTTGCTCTTCCAATTTGTCGTCTGACGGTTCCGGTATGCTTTCAGATTTTTCGGTTTCAGGCCTGGTTTCATTCTCTGTTTTCTTGATTTCCCTATTTTCTTTTTTCTTACCGAAACGCATTCGTTCCTTTAATGCTTCGCCTTTTTTCTCTGAATCTGTTTCCTTTGTCTTTTTCTCACCCGTCAGCAGTTTATACAAAACTGCAGCAATCAAAGCGCCTGCAATCGGTGCGACAATGAAAAGCCACACCTGGCTCAGAGCATCTCCTTCCTGAAAAATCGCCGGTCCCAAGGATCTTGCAGGATTTGCAGAAGCTCCCGTAAAAGGATATGCAAACAGATAGACTACAGTCATGGCAAGACCGGTATACACGGCCTGCACCGGCTTAAACTCTTTGCCCTCACGAACAGCAAGCACTGTCCAGATCAGTGTGAAGGTAATCAGAACCTCAATCAGAGCAACTGCCCACATGGCACAGCCAAAAGTACTTAAGGAGTCATAGCCGTTGGCAGCAAGAGAAGTTCTTCCTCCCACCAGTACCATCAGCAGCGCTGCACCTCCGATACCACCTAAAAACTGTGCAATCATATAGAAAATGCAGTCTTTAACAGACATTCTGCCACTGACCCACAACGCTAAGCTAATAGCGGGATTCAAGTGTCCTCCTGAAATTTTACCGAATGCCACAGTCAGTACAGTGACTGCAAGTCCGAAAGATACTGCCACCGTCAAGGTACAGAATGCCGCTGCCAGCATTCCCATAGCCCCAAGTAAAGCAGTGGCAGCTACTGCAGTGCCACATCCAAAAAATACTAAAAGGGCTGTTCCAATAAATTCCGCTGTATATTTTCTCATAATGCCTCCTGCGCACGAAAGAGCCCCATACAGATTTCTTTCGTACTATCTGTAGTATTTACAACAGTTTCTATTCTATCAGCCCAATATGTTGTTTCTGTTAAATTTTTCAAAACACTGGAAGAAGATATATTGTCACAATATATCTTATCATTCTATTTCTCTTTCAGCAAATCTCTGATAACTTCTCCGCCAATGAGAAGGCCGGCCACGGACGGAACATAGCTGATGCTGCCCGGAATACGGCTTCCTGTTTTTATGGGTTTCTCCCTTGAGAACAGCACTTTTACCCCATGAATTCCACGATTTCTCAATTCTCTGCGCACCACCTTGGCCAGCGGGCACACACTGGTCTTACTGATATCTGCAATTTCAAAGCGAGACGGATCCAGCTTGTTACCCGTTCCCATAGACGAAATCACCGGGATTCCCGCATTCTTGCACCGGGTAATAATATCGATTTTTGCAGAAGTGGTATCGATAGCATCTATCACATAATCATATTGCTCAAAGTAGAATCCCTCTGCGTCTGACGTGTCTGGCAGATAGAAACAGTCGTACCGCCTTACGCTGCATTCAGGATTAATAGACAGAATTCTCTCAGCCATCACCTGAGTCTTCAGTTTTCCAACAGTATGACAAGTGGCTATAATCTGCCGATTCAGATTGCTTTCTGAAACCGTGTCATTATCCACAATATGAATTGTTCCGATGCCCGCTCTTGCCAGAGCCTCGCAGACATAGCCTCCTACACCGCCCACACCGAAAATCAGTATTTTTGCTTTTCTCAGCTTCTCCAGACCTTCTGCACCGATCAGGAGTTCAGTTCTTTCCGTTCTGCTCATCCACTTCTCACTACCCTTCTCTGTCTGATTTCCTCAACTCTCTGAGGACACTATAAATCACATCACTGCTGTAGCCTTTAGACTGCAGCCTTCGGGCAGCACGTCCAAGAAGTTTTTCCGTCAAAGGCTGTCCCGCAGCGCGAATCACCTTTTCCGCCTCTGAAAGAGCACGACTCTTTTCATCATAATCCGGAGCTTCTTCTTCCAGAAAATCCTCAAAGGAATTTTCTGCGACAGATACGTCCACGCCTTTTTGACACAGTTCATAATGAATCCGTTTTCTGCTTTTTCCCTTTTTCAACCCGTATCGGATATACTGCCGGCAATACTCCTCATCGTCCAGATAACCGGACTGTTCATATTTTTTTATCAAAGTTTCGATCTCTTCCTCAGAAAACCCTTTTTCTCCAAGATACTTTTTCATCTCATGCAAAGTTCTCATGCGAAAGGACAAATAACGAAGAGCTGTTTCTTCAATGCTGTTTCTCATCTTTAAAACCTGTAAGTATCTCCTGCGGTCGCCACAATACACCGGTTTCCCAGAGCATTCTTCAGCATACAGATAGCCTCTATCCCTGTACAATGCACCGGCATAACCATATCCAGTTTTTCTGAAACTATCCGTTCCACAACTTTCTGCCGCATCTGTCCGTCAGCGCCAAACAGATGCATTCCAGCGACAAGTCCTGTGATCTTTTCATCCGGAAACAAATGTTTAGCGTACTCCAAGGCAGGAATTACTCCTTTATGGCTA
>CABSEO010000154.1 GCA_902476665.1 uncultured Emergencia sp. | reverse complement strand
ACTTTTGTCTCTTCCAGCTTTTCCATAAATGCTTTGTTAAAGCGAATCACCGGCCGTCTGAGTACCAGACCGAGAAGCAGAGAGAGAATCAGGAATACGCACAGCCAGCCCAGTTCTGTCCAGTACACGTTTCCATAAAATCCCGCTATCGCTTCTCTCATTGCAGCCATACTGTGGGTAAACGGCAGCAGGCGATAAACATGCTGAAAGAAGGACGGTGTCATTTCAATAGGAAAGGTTCCGCCGGATCCTGCAACCTGAATGACCAGCAATATAACGCAGACAGCTTTACCGATATCTCCAAAAGATACCGTCAGTGTATAAATGATATTCACAAAGACAACACTGGTAAAAAGTCCCGCGAGCAGGAAATATCCCGGATGTATACACTGAATTTCCAGATAATACAAATCCCCCAGACAAATCAAAGCACTCTGCAGAAGTCCCAGGATCAGAAACAGGATATATCTGCCAAGATACAGCTGATATTCTTTAAGGCCACTTAGTTTCGCCTGTCTTTGCTTCTCCACAGAGACCTTCAGCATAGCCACCAGAATAATACCCCCTACCCAGATAGCAAGAACAGAATAAAATGGTGCCATAGCTGAACCGTAATTATCCACAGGATAAAACTTCTCTGTGGCAAGTCCCACCGGGGCAGATACAAAGCTCCCAATATCTTCAGGATCACTTTTAAGAAGATTTTTCAGTATATCAGCCTCGCCTGAGGTCGCAGCTGTCTGTATTTTCACCTTAAGTGCATTTATCTGATCCGCAGAATCTGCCAGAAGCATTGCAGAACCCTTCAATGCCTTCTGCAAATCTTTCAGACTCAAGGTTCCTGCAGAAGTAAGTTTCTTCACTTCTGATGCAGAATCCATCAGCTGATCCAGCAGGGTTGAAACGGAATCGCCTGTCGTCTCCATCGTTTCAAAAAGGTCAGAAAGCTCTTTCTGCACATTTTCCTCATATTCTTTGCGAACCTGCTTTAGACTGTCTGCGCTTTCTTCCACAAGAGTCTGCAGTTCTTTCCAGTACTTCTGTGTATCTGCCGAAGCCTGACTGATATTGCCGGCTGCAGTCTGCAGACTTTCTTTTACTGACTCTGCTTTAGCAATAGAATCATCCATTCTGCCTATAAGCTTTGTCAAAAGAGCACGCAGTGAAGCATCCGATGCCGGCAGACTGTCATTGAGTTTCTGAAAAGAATTTCGAACTTCCGTATATCGATGAATGAATGTCTCCATTTCTTTTGCCAGTGCAGATAAGCTTTTCTCCGCAGTGACAGAGTCTTCCGATAAAGAACCAAATGCCCTGTCAATTTCCGCAGAAAGTTCGTCATAACAACTGTAGAGCTGTGAAAATACCTGATTTACACCTTCTGTAGTGCCCTCAAGGAGCCCGGAAAGACTCTGAAGATTCTCATCTGTCTCCTGAAGCAGCGCCTGACCTGCTTCTGCTGTCCTTCCGGCTCCTGCAAGCATTTTTGAAGTCTGATCCAAAGTCTTTGCCAAGGTCCCTGCCATGTCTGAAAAAGCCATGACAGTTTCTGACGCTTCATCAAGATCACTCTTTATGGAATTCAGATTTTGTGACAGGTTTGTCAGTATCTTTTCTGCTCCTTTTCCGTCTTCGCCCTTTGTAAATTCAGAAATTCCTTCTGTCAGGCCTACAGCAGTTTCAGTTACAGTTTTTGCAAAGGTCTGGTCAATCTGACGCTGGACTGCACTGGCACCTTTATCAGTGATCTTAGGTGCAATAGCGTTTTCTTTCTCGTTCAGATAGTATAAAATATCCGAATGAGTCACATCTTCAGCAAAAATACTCATCAAATCTCTACTGAAAGATTCAGGCAGCACAATGGCAGCATAATAAGTACCGTCTTTTACGCCTTCCTTAGCGCTTTCCCCATCTGTGAACACCCACTGCAGCTGATCATTTCCTCTCAGCTGTGAGATCACCTGCTCACCGAGATTCAGTTTTACAGGAAACAGTTCTCCCTCATAACCTGCATCATTGCTGGCTACCGCTACTTTCAGGTTCCCCGTATTACCATAAGGATCCCAGCTGGCTGCAATATTGAACCATGCATAAAGAGAAGGCACAATGACAAGCCCTATAAGAACCAGAACCGCAATAGTGTTCTTATGAATCTTCTTCAGATCACCACAAAAAATTTTCCAGATATTTTTCATGCCTTCTCCCCTCCCTTTTCAGCAATAATTTTTACGGCATCGAGAAGCTCTTCCTGAGATTTTTCAGAAAAACGCAGCTTTCTCTGCAGACTTTCATGAATATATTCCAGACAGATCAGGTATACTGCAATCCCGATCACAGACATAATCCACAACACCAGAAAAACCATTTTGGAGCTGATGCTGAACATTAAGGCCAAAAAAATGGTAGGAAGCAGTAAAATGAGCAGAAATCCCAGATTTTTACGCCTGTGATATTTTCTCTCAAATCTCCCGGCTTTTATATATGCCAGTTTCCGGAACTCTTCCTGTCCGGAAAGTATTTTCACCACCGTGGACAGGCGAATCCTTTCCTTTGTTAATCCATCTTCCTCACAAATCATCAGTCCTGTTTCTTCCAGCTTTTTATCAAACATCCGATTCAGATTCAGAAGCAGAGGCCGAATCCCCAGACCGATAACAAAAGCGATAGGCAAATAGACTGCCAGTATACACATGTATCTGGAAAAATCATTTCCATGCATTCCGGCCACTGCTTCTCTCATCGCACTGATTCCATAGGTGAAAGGCAACAGCGGATGCAGATGTTGAAAAAAGGCCGGTGTCATTTCGATAGGATATGTTCCGGCAGATCCGGGAATCTGTAGAATAACCAGAATCACACAGACTGCTTTTCCGATATGTTTAAAGGTAATGGACAAGGCATAAATCAGATTGATATACACAAAGGACGTAAAAAGCCCTGAAAGGATAAAGGCCCAGACATGCTCACACTGGATCTTCAGGAGCCAGATATCTCCAAGACAGATAATCAGAGCCTGTATCAGTCCCACTGCGATAAAAAGCATCCATCTTCCAAAATAGGACTGTGCCGCTGTCAGGTTTTTCAGCCTGTCATCCTGATCTACCTCCAGCTTGAAAATTGCAATGAGCACAATTCCACTGACCCAGATTGCAAGATTCGTATAAAACGGAGTCATGGCAGAGCCATAATTATCAACCGGATAAAAGCTCTGTGTTTTCAGTTTCACCGGAGAGGCTATAAAAGCCGCAGCCGCTTCTGTATTGCCATCCAGCTTTGCACTCAGGTCATCGTAAATTCTTGTACTTTTTAAAATATCAAGATCGCCAGCTACTTTCTTAAGGTCTGACTGAAGTTCCGTCAGTGTATCTTCTGTACGACAGAGAGCTGTATCGGTATGAGAAACAGTATCTTTCAGACTATCCAGAATTCCGTCAACTTCTCTCGTTACAGGAGCGATACCGGATAAAACGCCTGAAAGATTGCCGGTCTGTACGGAAAATGAATCCAGTACCTGCTGCAAAGAAGGAATCACACTTTGTCCCAGCTGGTCTCTGATGCCAGACAGCTTGCTCTGATTTTCCTTCAGAATCGCCGATACATTTTCATAAAGTCTGTCAACCGTCTCCGCTGCACTGCTGATGCTTTCGTTTCCTGCACTCAGGTTCTGAAGGATATTTTCATATTTTTTCGTCTGCTGTTCCAGATCTCTGATCATGTCTTTGGTCATCTGGCTGGGATGAGAAGCATCCAGCTGCTTCAGCTCTTCTATCATTTTTCGATTGATATCAAGAAGATCGTTTATGTTATTAAGCGTTGTATTAATGGTGCCGCTCACATCCTGAATTTTATGATTCAGATCTCCCAGACAGACACCCAGCTCAACTCCCAGATCCCCCAGTGTGTTCTGTCCCAGACTGAGCGCATGATTCAAGGTAAGAGAAAATTCGGCTGTACTTTTTCTTACATCTTTAAGCGCTTTCTGACTCTTTTCCAGGGCTGCCGTTCCGTTTTCTGAAGCTTCTCTGACAGCTTCCATGGTCTTGTGAGACTGTGTAATCAGATTATCGCTTCCTGAAAATATATTTCGAAATTTTCCCAATGCAGTCTGCTGTGCTTTAAGGGTGCCCATAACGTTTTCAAGATTTTTCGACACATCGCTTTCTACGTCCGTAAGCTCCCCCGATATAGAGAAAAAAGCCTTATTCAGCACATCTTCTGCAGAGGATGCCGCTATGGACAGAAAGGTATCGTTAATCTCCTGCTGAATAGATGAAGCGCCGGTATCTGTTACCTTCGGCGCAATGGCATTTTTCTTTTCGTTGAGATAGTATTTTATTTCCGGCTGTCTGATTCTACCTGACAGTACACTGACCAGAGAGCGGCTGAAATCTTCAGGAATAACCAGAGCAGCATAATATTTCCCTGCCTGAACCCCCAAAACAGCTTCCTTGCTGCTTACAAAAACCCAGCCCAGATCATGATTCTCTTTCAGATTCCTGATTATTTCCTCTCCGGTATCGACCCTGCCGGTCAGTTCAGTATCTGCTCCCTGATCTTCATTCGCCACGGCGATCTGAATTCCCTGCGTATTACTGTAGGGATCGTAGTTTGCCGCAATATTAAACCATGCATAAAGAGACGGTATAATGCAGACACCGGCCACCACAATCATGGCCACCCAGTTTTTCCACAGTCTTTTCACATCTCTCTTAAAAATTTCCCATATGTTTCTCATGTCCTTTTCCCCTATCCATTTAAAATCCCCATCGCAAAAGCAGATGGGGTAAGGTTTAACACGAGAGTTATTGTAGATCAGAAGGCAAAATGTGTCAAGGTTTACCAAACAGCAGGGGGAAAAATATATTTTATACTGATGATAAAGAAAAGTAAAAATAGTTATCTATAAATATCTGATCGTCATTAAAAATTACACTACACTCAAACATTGAAAACCACACTTCTCTCAAACTGACACATACCTCCCCCTCAATACATCTCCGCCACTCTGTCCAGCAGCTTCCTGTACTCCGCTCGCACTTCTTCCGGGCCTTCAATCTTCACTCCATTTCCCAGGGCGGTCACCCAGCCAAAAAACTGAGGACTGATGGAAACTGTAACGGTCACCTTAAAATGCTCTTCATCCACAGGGGCGACAATAACATCTGTGCCGAACCGATCCAGAATCACACCGATCAGTTTCCTTTCACAAAGCAGAGAAACACGCCGATCTGTTCCTCCATACATACGGAAGGTTTTCTTGGCAAAATCAGCCGGGTTAAATCCGTCAAAAACCTCTCTGCCCAGCCGTTCCTCTTCGAGGGTCTGCACGTCCTTCATCTTGTCAACACGATAGTGCTTGATCTTGTCAGAATTCTCCTCATAAGCGATCAGGTAATAATTCTCGTCATTCCATGTCAGCGCCCAGGGGCTCACCACATAAGCAGCACCATCTTTCTTAGGAATCAGTTTCTTCTCCGGACTCCACTCGGTATACTGAAATCGGATCTGTCTGTTTCCTGAAATCGCCGAATGAATCTGATCCACACTGTAATAAATGGTCTCGTTTCCAGTCTTCAGGCGGTTAAAGATAAATACGTCTCTCTGCAGCTGCTTCGCCTGACTGATACTGGTCAGTTTTTCAATCTTCTCCA
>CABSEO010000153.1 GCA_902476665.1 uncultured Emergencia sp. | reverse complement strand
CCTCAACCACCAAATCTCCATCCGAAATATCAGCTGTACAGTCTGCCGCCACACGCAGTATATAATCTTTACGAAGGGGATCATCGGTTAATTCAAAGGGAATATCACGCTCTTTCAGCAGATTGTAATACTCTGACTGATATTTTCTGTTTGAGCCGGAAACCCACACTTCAAACTGAAAATCTCGATGTATAAAGACAATAGTTATTTTCAGTCCCTTTGCTTTCAGCTTATCTCCGGTAAATGAAAAGTAGGAATAATCCATTCCGTTTTCAGTGATATTTCCCTGAAACCTGTATTCTTTCATACGTTTCTCAAGCTCCGTCCGAATGTAGCGGAACAGCCTGATAAATTCCCGATAGCAGTCTCTCAGATCGGTTGTCTGTAAAAGCTGTCTATATTCTAACAACAGATTAGAATTAAAATGCATAATTTATCTCCTGAAAAGCACTTGTCTGTTCTTCTGCGGTTATTATATCAGAACTCCTGCTTTTCCACAACATTTGCCGTTTCTTCCTTATGCACACATAGTTTCTCTCTTTTCCCGGACTGTCACCAGCAGCACTGCCGAAGCTGCAATCAGATAGATTCCCCACATTGTTGTTATAGTAAACCAGCTGACTATCGGATTAAAACACATAAACAAGCTCAGCAAAAGGCTTAAACCGCCGCTCACCATCCCCCACCCAAAACCGGATATTTTTTTCCTTTCTGCAAAGGCAACTGCAATCTGACTTACCCCAAAGGAAGCTGTAAATGCACCCTGAAAGAAGGATACAGCAGCAATCATCTCCAGAGTTCCTGTCTTGCTCAGAAGTGCACTGATTAAAGTGATTCCTGAAAAAATCATTACAATAATTCCGTTGGTCAGAGACCATCCGCTTCTCGCCTCTGTCGATTCCTGAAAAAACAACATGATCTGAGATATACCATAAAGCAGTAATCCTCCCGTTATTAAATAAGCAATGCCTGTTCCCACCACCAGTGGAAAAAATAAAGCGGTCAGACCCATGACCGCTAATATTGCCGCCGCAATCAGAACCCCCCTTTTCATATTACAGTTTTTCTTTTTCTCTGCATCTCTATCCTGATATACAGTTTGAGAATATCTCTGCTCATTTTCCTGTTTCATTTTTGTTCCTCCAATATATTTTTTAACTCCGTATGTATCCGCTGCATAACTGCGTCTACTGACTCTGAGTCTGTTTACAGCATAACAGGAAACTGCCTCCGTTTCCGTTGTTCAGACAACAGAGCAGAAAAATATTGCAAAGTCATCTTTCCATCATAAAAAAACTCCGAAGATGATAGTATTCTCCGAAGCATTTCTCAAACTGTATCATATCCTTTTATAGGTTGGGATCCGGTTCATCCTCAGTAATCGGCATCTCAATCAAAAGTTCAAATTTACTCTTCTCAAATTTAAGAAGTCCTTCATCCCTCATTTTGCACAGCTCGTTTGACATGGCACTGCGATCCACAAATAGAAAGTCAGCCATATCCTGTCTGTTCAGAGGAATGGAAAAGGTTCTGCTTCCTGCTTTGTGAAACTGACCTGACAGATAATCCTGCAGACGCTCCCTGGTAGAACGGCGAATACTGTCTTCCAGTTTTCGGGTCAGACGATGCGCCTGCTGCGCCACCGCAAGAGTTAGATTCTGCAGAAACCGGATCTGAACCGGAACAGTCAGCACATTTTCTTTAAGCAGCCGACTGATGTTCAGAAACATCATTTCGGTCTCCTCTGTAGCTTCAGCCGAAACATGCAGTCTATATCCTCCGATAGCATTCAGCAGCCCGACAGATTCTCCCGCGCCCAGATTCTCCATTAAATTGCTGTTACCATTTACATCTATATGAAATAAGTGAAGATTTCCGGACAGCACTATCCCTATCTGTTTCACAGAGTCTCCGTCGCGAATCACCATCGTATGCTTTTTATATACTCTGAATTGAGCAGACAAGGTTTCCAGTATCTCTACAATTTCACAGTCCTTCATATTCCGAAACAACAGTCCTTTTTTCAGTACAGAAAGCAGTCTTTCCTGCTCCATCATATCAGGTTCCCTCCTTTCTCAGTTTCTCACCTTAAATACACCATAACAAAGGCTTGTGTATTTGTCAATGATACCTCCATGACAGAAAACTGACAGCAATATCCAGACAAAAAAATATTCTGATAAAAAAGTATTTCGTTGTACAAACAACGTAAAATTCCAGTTTTCTGCGTTATGATAAAGCTATAGATAACTTTTCCGGTCAGATTACCGGACAAATTATAAGGAGGTATTATTATGACAATGAAATTTTTCTGGACTCGGACAGCTTCTGTCTGGATTGCTATACTCTATATGCTGATGGGATTTCCCCTTCTCATGTTTCCCGATGTCAGCGGACTCGTTTTCGTATGGACCCTGGCAGCAGGTGCGGCTGTTTCTGCAGTCAGCCACTTCTTCAGATATCTGCAGGCCCGCAAAACCGAACAGCCATCGGGAGGAGATCTCTTCCTGACGGTGATTTCACTGACCTTCTCCGTATTCTCCGTTTTTCGCCCTGAAGCAGTACTTTCTTTTCTTCCTCTGGTACTGGGGTCTCTGCTCCTGATAGACGGAATCGGAAAAGCACCTCTCATTATTACAGCAGTTCGCACTCGCTCTTCGGCTCTCATCCCGCTGTTTCTCTCTTCTTTTATACCAATGGCACTTGGGATTCTGCTGATTGTCAATCCGTTTGATGCCTCACGGCTGGTGATTATGATTTTCGGCGCAGCGCTTGTTATCGATGGTATCAGTGACCTGAGCACAGCTCTGATGCTGCACAATGACACGCCGACTGCTGAACATGAGCCGGGCCCTCAGGAACAGAACTGATTTGTCAAAGCAGGACAGACAGTCTGCAGAACATTCTTAAACAGATACATATTACTGTCATTTAAGGTTAAAAAACAACAAACAGCCCCACCTGTCATTGACTGAATAACAGGTGGAGCTTTATTTTATTGCAGATTTCAGCAGACAGCTGAAAATGTATAATGTTAGATATGACTGTTTTCCGATGAAGCTGTCATGCAGAAAAAACATATAATTTTTGACCTGACGGTATACTGTATCTTTAACACCCCCTATAGATACAAAGAACAAAGCTGTCTTTATCCCGATCCATGCATTTCTCACCGGAACTTGATCGGATTTCCATAAATCCAGATTTCATCTTCCGCATATTTTTTGCCATCCTTGAAAATACTTTCTTCTGCGGCGACATTGACTACAGAACCGCGTTCTCTGGCATTTTCCCAGTCAAGCAACGCCTCTGTCACCGACAGTACCGGCTCCACACAGGCATCCACCCCGGCAAAGATTTCTGACCAGTACGCTCTTGTATGCATGCCGAATTCTTCTCGTAGTATGGCTTTTTTCTCTTGAAAATCTTCACAGGCACACCCTGCTTCTATCCAGTCCAAATGGCCCATCACCCTACAGAACTCTTCCCAGAACTTAGGTTCCAGAGCTCCCACGCTCATATACCCGCCGTCAGATGTGGGATAAAAGTCATACAGACTGCCTCCGTTGAGAAGCTGATTTTCTCTCTCAGGGTTTTCTCTGCTCAGCATTGCACCTGCGCCGCTCATCGCATTAAACGGAATAGCGCTGTCCAGAATTGCCACATCCACATGTGCACCTTCTCCGGTGAGCATTCTCTGGTTATGCGCCGCTAAAGCACCTATCACCGCATTCTGGCTTGCAGCAATATCTGCAACCTGCATACCGTATAGCTCCGGACCATGGGAGACTCTTCCTGAATAACTCATACTGCCTGATAATGCAAGATAATTGATGTCATGACCGGCACGATGCGCATAAGTACCTTCTTGGCCATAACCGGAAATACTTACATAAACAATGTCCGGAACCAGTTTTTTTACTGTCTCATATCCAAGACCCAGTTTTTCCATGACACCCGGACGAAACTGCTCAAAAATACAGTTGTATTCACCGGCCTTCAGCATATTCAATATCTTTGTAAGTCCCTCATCACTTTTCAGATCCACAAAAATCTCCTCTTTGTGATGATGAAGCCAGATTCTGTTGGCTGTTTCTCCATTGCTTGCGCGAGGACCGCCTTCAAGAACCAGATCAAACTTTCCCGGCGCAGAAACCTTTGTAACCTTTGCTCCCATGGATGCCAGCAGAAAAGTCGCATAAGGTCCCGGAAGAAGTGTAGTAAAGTCTAAAACTTTTAAATTTCTAAGCATAAAATACCTCCCAGATTTTAAAGATACTTTATCGCCTTACCAGCTTCACGCAGCATTCACAATGTACGCTCCATGGAAACATGTCAACCGGTGTTCCCTCCACAAATCCATATCCGTTCTCAGTCAGATATTTCACATCCCTGGCCAGGGTTGCAGGATCACAGGATACATACACGATTTTTTCTGGTCTGATGCTGACAACTGCCTTCAGAAGCCTTTCATCACAGCCTGCTCTGGGCGGATCCAGGAATACCACGTCTGCATGATCTATCCGAAGTTCCTCTTTCGAATTGTCTCCTTCTCCAATCAGTTTCGGAAGTTCTTCTTCTGCTCTGCCGCAGACATATCTGGCATTTACGATATGATTAATGACTGCATTCCGATTGGCATCCAGAACAGCGCCCTTCACAGTCTCAATACCGATGACACGTCCGACTCTGTCATAGTCGAGAACACCGTCGTGAGAAGCCTTATAAGCCTCCTCCATTCTGCGAGCGGCAAATAAACCGATAGTACCCACACCACAGTATAAATCCAGCACTGTCTCTTCTCCGGAAAGTTCTGCATATTCCATAGCCTTATCATAAAGTTTTTCCATCTGGATAGGATTAACCTGGTAAAAGGAAAGAGGCGAGATTTCGAAAATCAGGCCGCCGACTTCCTCACGAATCACCGGTTTTCCCGCGATGGTCACCAGTTCCTCCCCCATAACACTGCCCGGCATGGCTCCGTTTTTTCCCTTGCATATGCTGACAACCACACTTTCCAGGCTGTACTCTGTTCCGTCATCTGCCGGCGGCAGGCTGTAAATATAGTCATCCAGCATTTCCACCAGCTTCTGCGCATTGGGAATTCCTTTACCGTTAATGACAAGAACCACCATTACTTCTCCCGTACCTCTGGCGGTTTTCACGATCAGATGCCGCATCAGCCCCTTTTCCCATTTCGGGTCATATGCTGTAATATTATCACTCTCCATAAACCGGCGCAGAGCCTCGGCTGCAGCCATGGCAGGCTCTGACTGAATCAGGCAGTCATAACAGTCCACCACCTCATGACTTTTGGCCTTGTAAAATCCTACGGCCGGCTCACCCAGATTCTCCATGATGCCGCCTTTTCTAGTAATGATGCCGCCTGTCCACACAGGCATGGAAGCTTTGTTGCGGTAGCGGAAAGGATACTCCATCCCAATAATAGGCTGAAGCTCCGGTTCGTTCAGACCGCCCAGACGTGTCAGCTTGTCCCTGACCTGTCTTTCTTTCAGTGCAAGCTGTCCTTCATAGGAAATTTCACTGTAAGGACAGCCTCCGCAGAGACCGCTGTACTGACAGACAGGTTCAATTCTATCCGGAGACGGCTCCACCAGTTCGGTCATTTTCCCGAAAGCATAGGTTTTCTTTACC
>CABSEO010000152.1 GCA_902476665.1 uncultured Emergencia sp. | reverse complement strand
TCTTCTGACCCTGGTAGTTATTTTTGGTATCTGTATGCGTAGCCCAAGTGCGATTATAGATACCTTGAACCTGAAAACCTTTTTCACAGAAGCATTCTGGCACACAACCGGACAGGCCAGTGAATCCTCTGGCGGTATTAACTGGGAAACCATCGTATTTATTGCCGGAATGATGATTATGGTGGAAGGTATGGCCAAATCCGGATTTTTCCGCTGGCTGTGTATGAAGATCGCCAAGATGGTCAAATACCAGATTATCCCGATTTTTATCACATTTATGGTACTTTCCTTTGTACTTGCAATGTTTATCGACAGCATTACCGTGATCCTGTTCCTGGCAGCTGTTACGGTGGAATTGTCCCAGCTGTTAAAGTTTAACCCTGTGCCAATGATCCTGTCTGAGATCTTTTGCGCAAATCTTGGTGGATCGGCTACTATGTGCGGAGATCCGCCAAACATTATCATCGGAACATCCCTGGGAATGTCATTTTCCGACTTTGTGACCAATACAGGTCTGATCGCAATTGTAAGTCTTGTTGCAGTTGTGATTTATTTCTATCTGGTATTCAGAAAGGAACTGACATCTAATGCCGTCACAAAGAATCCGGCAGATTATCCGGATCCTTCAGAGGCTATCACCAGCAAGGGTGGATTTGTGATCAGCTGGATCATCTTCCTGTGTGCAGTGGTTCTTCTGGTAACACATTCACAGACCGGACTTACTGTATCATGCATTGGAGTATTCATTGCTCTTGTCACATTGCTTACAGCAGGAAGAGATGCACTTGATCTTCTGAAGAAAGTAGATTACAAAACCCTTCTGTTCTTTGTAGGACTGTTTGTCGTCGTAGGAGGTCTGGAAAAGACCGGAATCCTTACGCTGCTGGCTGGCTTTATCGGAAATGTCAGTGGAGGTAATCTGAAAGTAATGATTGCCATTATCATCTGGGTATCTGCAATTGCAAGTGCATTTATTGATAATATTCCATTTGCTGCTACCATGATCCCAGTGATCAACAGTCTGGCAGCTA
Source organism: uncultured Emergencia sp. (assembly GCA_902476665.1). Classification (GTDB taxonomy): domain Bacteria; phylum Bacillota; class Clostridia; order Peptostreptococcales; family Anaerovoracaceae; genus Senimuribacter. The sequence continues at coordinate 4,628 of CABSEO010000152.1, read as the reverse complement.
CACAGGGGATTGAGATTTCCATCCTTGCATGGGCACTTGCTATGGGAACCGATATTGGAGGAAGTGCCACACCGATCGGAGCATCTGCCAATGTTGTGGGTATTGCCACAGCAGCAAAGAGCGGTCATATGATCAAGTGGGGAAGATATTGCAAATCTATGGCTCCGGCGACCATACTTGTGATTCTGATCTCCATGGTTATGATATATGTACGTTATTTACCGTGATGGGAGGGAAGAGAAGATGAAGCAGTTAATTATTTCAATCGGACGAGAGTTCGGAAGTGCAGGACATGAGATCGCAGAGCGTTTGGCGAAGCGTTATGGACTGCCGCTGTATGACCACAATCTTTTGGATGAAGTGGCTGCCAGTCATAATATGGATAGCCAGGAGCTTCAGGAATATGACGAAATGAAGCACAACAAATTTCTGTACCGCTCTATCAATGGGATGAGCAGTTCACCGGCCGACAATGTGGCAAACATGCAGTTTAACTTTCTTCTGGATAAAGCAGAGAAAGGCCAGTCTTTTGTGATCGTAGGCCGTTGCTCTGAAACCATCCTGAAAGATTATGAAGGACTGATTTCTGTCTTTATCATTGGTGACATGGAAAGTAAAGTAGCCCGTGTGCAGCATCTTTACGGAAAAAGCGAGAAAGAAGCTGAAAGATTCATTAGAGAAAAAGACAGAAAAAGAAAAAAATACCATGACAGTCACTGTAAATCAAAATGGTCAGATTCACATACTTATGATCTGAGCCTGAACAGCAGTAAGTTAGGACTTGAGGGAAGCGTGGATTTCCTGGCAGAGTACATTAACAGACGCATGAAAGGAACAAAATAAACCTGTAACAATAAAAGTAATAAAAGTAATAAAAGCAATAAAAGTAATAAACCAAAAAATGCCAATCAGGAAATGGCGCAGTCTTTAAAAAGGCTGCGCTATTTTCATTGAAACAGAAAGTGCGGTAAGGTTAGGGCTTGACAATATACCGGGAATTGGATAAATATAGATATAAGATAATCGGGAAAGCACTTTCCTGGCTGCTATCACATTCCATTATAAAAATGTTCAACTAGGAAAATACACAAGAAAGAGGAAAAGACAATGAAACGATTTTTTGGTACAGACTCCCCATTGTTCAGATTTATGACCATCCTTCTGGAATTGGCAGAGATCAATCTGCTCTTCATCTTATGCTCCCTGCCGGTTGTGACCATGGGAGCCTCCTACGCAGCCATGACAGACAGTATGAATGAAATGCATGTTCACGGTGAAGGTTGTTTTTCAGCAAAACGGTTCTTCCAGGTGTTCAAAAAAAGCCTGAAGCCTATGATTCCGATCGGGACCGTGATCCTGTCAGGTATCTTTCAGTATTCAGCATTTATTGCAGCTAAAACAGAAAATGGAATAAAGATGAGTTGAAAAACAGTTTTCTGCTGGCCCTGGCCAAATTTCCTCTGGTGATCCTGACTACACTTCTCACTGCTTCAGTTCTTTCGGTACTTATGATGTCTGTATCACTTATGCTGCGTATGCTGCCGCTGCTTCTTCTTTTCTGGTTTTCCTGTCCTGCCTACGTCTGTGTAGGATTACACAGAAGGGCACTGAAGCCGCTGCTTCCGGAGCTGTTCAGCGAGGAAGATTAGAAATAAGGATATGAGGCAAGACATAGACTATGAGCATAAAAGTGGAATATCAGCTGGGAGATGACTCCCACCTCTATAGGTGGTGAGAAACAAGCTGGTATCATAGCCTTGGGTTTTTGATCCAATATGATAAGAATAGAAGTGTACAGAAAAGCATAGAAGGCCTTAGCGAAGAAAACGCTTACCTAAAACAGCAGGAAAAGCCGGAAAAGTATCCGAAAACAAACATTCAAAACTATGCGTAGTGATAAAAACGATCAAAAAGCAAGGAAAAGTCTAGAATATTATTGACAGAAACAGGAAAGAGTGATAACTTCTTAATCAAGGAAAGGGCTTTCCTGATAAGTGGAGGAATAAGGCATGGCAGTTACGATTGAAGACATTGCAAACGAGGCAAAGGTTTCCATCGCTACCGTATCCCGAGTGATCAACGATACAAAGGCGGTAAGCCCGGAACTGAAACAAAGAGTTCTGGATGCGGTAGAAAGGAACCGGTTCAAACCCAACACATTTGCCAAAGGACTGGCAACAGATAAGTCTAATATCATTGGCGTGATCGTGCGGGACGTTTCCAATTCGGTTATTTCTACAAGCATTAAAGGAATCAACAGTGTCTGTCAGAAGAAAGGCTTTACAGTAATGATCTGTGAGTCGGACGGAGACAGGAAGAAAGAGAAGGTGCTGCTTGAAAGAATGCAGGAGCAGAGGGCATCCGGAGTGTTGCTGGCTGGTGTGAACATTGACAGTGACCGTGTGAAATGGATGCTGGATCTGGATTTCCCTGTGGTACTTTTTACACAGCAGGCTTCTGACGGAAAAACAAAGATCAATACAGTGATCCATGACAATAAGAAAGCTGTGATCGATGCGGTAGAGTTTCTGGCAGCCAATGGACATAAGCGCATCGCTTATATCAGTGGACCTAAGGAGGACTATTCTTCTGGGACATTAAGGCTTCAGGGCTTTCGCGAGGCAGTAGATAAGTTAGGACTGGAGATACCGGAGTCCTATATTACCATCGGTGATTTCTCCTACGACAGTGGAGTAAAGGCTATGCAGCGGATCTATGAGGAGAGCATGGTACTTCCTACAGCTGTGCTTGCCTGCTGTGATATGACGGCGGTTGGCGCTCAGGCGTGCATTGCCAAGTTTGGCATGAAGGTACCGGAAGACATTTCCGTTATGGGGATTGACGATTCAGAGGTTTCCATGTATGTGACCCCTGCATTGTCTACGGTACGGATTCCTTATTATGATGAGGGCAAGAAAGCGGCCGAAGAACTGTTTTCCCTGATTGAAAACCAGGAGAAAACCACTGAGAAGCTTACATATGTTCCTCACAAGATCATTCGCAGATTCAGCGTTAAAAAGATTTGATGATACAAGAATTGTAAGATTATAAAGTATGAAATAATCCACAGGTATCATAGTTAAGCAGTAATATAGAAAGATTTGTTCATTTGGATTTGATGTACCGTGATCGTAGATTCTTGTATAGAATAAGATAGTATGAAAAGGGAGAAGTCCCTTTTTGTGTTGCCTGAGCAAAAAGAGAAGTAGACATAAAGTGGGAAAAGTAAAATATGCGGTAATTGGTTCCGGATGGCGTGCCGAATTTTATATCCGTATTGCAAAAGCTGTTTCGGAAAATTTGATCTGACAGCTGTTCTGATAAGAGATGAGGAAAAAGGCAGAAAGTTTAGTGAAAAATTTGGCGTCAAAGTAGTAAATACAGTTGATACGCTGATGAAGGATGCACCGGAGTTTGTTATCCTGGCAATCAAGCGTGGCTGCGTAACAGATTATCTGCTTGAACTGTTTGAAAAAGGTATTCCTGTACTTACAGAAACACCTCCCGGAGAAAGTCAGGAGGATCTGCAGAAGCTGTGGAGTGCCTATGAGAAATATCAGCCTAAAATCCAGGTTGCTGAGCAGTATTTTCTGCAGCCGCTGTATGCATCCTGGCATAAAGCCATTGCAGACATGAAGCTGATCGGAAATGTGGAAAACGATACCATTTCTCTGTAACAGAGACATATGGCCGTGAAGGAATGGCTTTTGACGGAGAAACCTTTGTATGCCCAAGAGATCGTGTGACTCTGGAATTTGAAAAATAAGACACCATTTGTTAATGCTAGACTGAATGATGATGAGATTGCTGTAGGAAGTCTGCTTCTTGGTATGTCAGAGTATGTAAAGAGTGGAAAAGAAATTTACTCTCTTGCAGATGCGCTTCAGGATATGTACCTTTGCCTGAAAATGGAAGAGGCAATGGCTGATCCATATAAGCCTGTGGTAACTGAGAAACAGCCTTGGGATGCAGCTTTAAAGATTTGATGGCAAAAAAAGTGCCAGTGAAACAGGAGTGTGAAAAATGTTTGACCCTATGAAGTGGAAACCGGAATTTAGAAATCGATATGAATGCCGGGAGGCGGAACTGAGATCTTTATATGAGCAGCTGTATCCGGGACAAAAGGAAGGCTTTGCTTATCTGATACAGCGTATGTATCAGAATTATGTGGAACGCCCTGTATCATTACGGAAAATTGACCGGAAGCGGGAGAAAGATCCCGGCTGGTACAAAGGCAATGATATTCTGGGTATGATGATGTACACAGATGCATTTGCAGGTACGCTGCAGGGGGTAAAGGAAAAGCTGGATTATGTAAAATCCTGTGGTGTAAATTATCTCCATATGATGCCTTTGCTGGAAAGCCCGAAAGGCAGAGATGATGGAGGATATGCTGTGGCTGATTTCAGAAAGGTAAAGCCGGAGCTGGGAACCATTGAAGACCTGAATGAGCTGACTTCTTTATGCCATGAGCAGGGAATCAGCTGCTGTCTGGATTTTGTAATGAACCATACCAGTGAAGACCATGCCTGGGCAAAAGCAGCAAGAGCCGGAGATCCACAGGCCAGAAGCCGGTATTTCTTTTATGATAATTGGGATATTCCCAACCGGTATGCAGAAACAACACC